>JAQVRG010000247.1 GCA_028701165.1 Eubacteriales bacterium
TGATGATCCCCCAAGGCGTGTTGAGCTTGAGCATATCCGCCGTTTTGGAAAGCGTGAACATGACCATCTGAAAGGGCACGACCATGGAGAACACGCACAGATAATACATGGCCTTGCTCAGCCTGCTTTTGACGCGGGTGATAAACCACGCGCACATGGAGCAGCAGATGAGGATCGCCGCCACCGACCCTATGGTGATGATGACGCTGTAGCCAAAGTATTTAAAGAACTCGATCTTCTCCACGCCGCGGATGTAGTTTTCCAGCCCCGCAAAGCTCTTGGCGTCGGGAAACGCGAAGGGTTTTAGGCTGATAAAGGATTTTTTCTTAAAGGAGTTGATGACCACCACCACGATGGGCATCACATACACCACGGAGAGTATGGCAAACGCGAGCGAGAGCAGCGCGTCGGATTTCTTTTTTGTCTTCATTACTGCTGCACCTCCCTTGACTTTGTCAGTCTAAGCTGCAAAAGCGCGATCCCTACGACAAGAACAAAGAAGATCACGGCCTTTGCCTGTCCCACGCCCTCCCAGCCTACGCGCCCGTAGAAGGTATTGTAGATGTTGAGCGCAAGCATTTCGGACATCTTCGCGGGCTCGCCCGCGGTAAGCGACAGGTTCTGATCGAAGAGCTTAAAGGAATTCGTCACCGTCAAAAACGTGCAGATGGTGATGGAGGGCATGATCATGGGCAGCTTGATGTTTTTGAGCACCTGCCATCTCGTCGCGCCGTCCATTTCCGCCGATTCGATGATCTCGCCGGGTATGGTTTGCAGCCCTGCGATGTAGATGATCATCATATAGCCGATCTGCTGCCAGCAGATAAGCAGCATCAAGCCCCAAAAGCCGTAAGCCTCGCTGTAGGTGATGGTGCGGTCGATCTGCAAAAGCAGGCCGTTTAGGATCAGCTGCCACACATAGCCCAAGACGATACCGCCAATGAGGTTTGGCATAAAGAACACGGTGCGGTAGAGGTTCGTGCCCCTAAAGCCGCGCACGAGCAGCAGCGCCAAGCCCAGCGCGCAGAGATTGACGATGATAAGCGAAACCACGACGAACGCCGCCGTATACCAAAACGCGTGCGCGAACACGGGGTCGGCAAGCGCGTCCTTAAAGTTGCCCAAGCCGATCCATTTGGCGTCCAATACCGTGGTGAATTTGCAAAAGGAAAGATAAATGCCTTCGATAAAGGGGATCAGAAAGCCTATGCAAAAGGCCAGCATCGTAGGCAAGGCAAAGATGGGAAAGTATCGTTTGATGGTTTTTTCCATAGCCGCCTCCAGTATGTCAGAGAGGGAAAACGGGGCGGGCGGAATGCCCACCCCGTAATAAAGTAGAATTCTTGGGGTTCGAGGCCATAAGCCCCGCAGATTGAATTCCGGCTCGTCCGGCTTGGCCGGACGAACGGATCGGACCATGTGTCCGTTTCCCTTCACGATTTACGACCGCGCTGAAAGCGCAGTAAATCGTGTAAGCTCGCGTCCGGTCGTATGACCGGACGCGAAAGCGAAGCACTGGTGTTACGCGGCTTTGCTGGCGGCCTTTTCAGCAGCCCAGCCATCCACGAAGGCGGTCACTACGCCGGACCAGTCGGCGGTACCCGCAGCATACGCGGTCAGCGCGGAGCCAACGCCGTTCTTCCATTCTTCAGAGGGCATGGTGGGGAAGCACCACTTCACGCTCTTCTTGCCGGCGGCCATGTACTCGTTGGCGGCGCGCAGCAGGGGGTTGTCGGCCAGATAATCCGCGCCGAAGGTATCCATGGGAACCACGAAGCCCATGTCAAACGCCATGCACTGACGGCCCTCGTCGGAGGTGACGCACCAGTTCATGAAGTCCAAGGTAGCCTGAATGTCCTCGGGGGCCGCGTTCTTGTTGACGCACCAGAAGTTCTCGGTGCCGGTGCACAGACCCTGATTCTCTTCACCCTCTACGCCGATGTAGATGGGCAGCATGCCGATGTTCTCGTCACCCAGATCCGCGATGTCGCCATACGCCCAGGTGCCGTTCTGATAGAACACGGCGGAACCGGTAGCGAACTCGGCAACCGCGTCGTCGCCGGTCTTGGAGGACAGGACGGAGGGCTTGCAGGTCGCGTTGTTGATGTAGAGATCCCAAATGTTCTTGTAGTTATCGAGGTAGGTGCCCTTGATGGCTTCGGTATCGCCGATGCCGTCGGCTTCATACTCGTAGTAGATGGGGAGGTTCGCAAGGTGGGTCTTGAAACGCCAGTCGGAGCTGCCGTCCATGCCGGCGGAGGTGAACGCACCCTCTACGCCCATGTCCTTCTTATGCGCCTGGATCTCTTCGGCGACAGCCTTGAGAGCGGCGAAGTTGTTCAAAGCGTCGATGCTCTTTACGGTGGACCAATCCGCCGCGAAGTAAGTGTCGAGCAGCGCCTTGTTGTAGATGATGCCGTAGGTCTCCACGACGTAGGCGATACCGACGACCGCGCCGTTATCGAGCAGCGCGAAATCATCGCTGGACAGATGCGAATAGACCTCGCTGTCCTTCATGTCGTAGCAATATTCCTTCCAGTTGCTGTAGCCGACGGGGCCGTTGACCTGGAAGAGGGTGGGGGCTTCGGTCTTGGCGATCTCGCTCTTGAGGGTGGTTTCATAGGTGCCGGAGGCGGCGGTAACGACGGTTACGGGCACGCCGGTCTGCTCGGTGTAGAGCTTGGCAAGACCCTGCCACTGCTCATCCTGCTCGGGCTTGAAGTTGAGATAATAAACGGAGCCGGCGGGCGCTTCGGGCTCGGCGGCAACGGGCTCGGCGGCGGGAGCCGGAGCGGGCTCGGCGGCGGGAGCGGGGGCGGGTTCAGCGGCGGGAGCCGGGGCGGGAGCCGCGCAGGCTACGGCGCTGAGCATCATGAGAGATACCAATAGAATCGCAACGATTTTCTTCATGTTTCTTTTTCTCCTCCTGTATTATATTGCGCGTAAGCGCAAACTTCATTCAAACCAAGTTTTTGACCGAGCCGCCCTCGCGCAAAATCGCGGGGAAATACTTATGCTCGTTTGCACCCGTGTCCTCGATCAGCCCGATCAAAAGCTTCACGCCCGCGTGGGCGATCTCCTCGGCGGGCTGTGCAAGCGTCGTGAGCACCGGATCGATATAAGCCGAAACGTCCAGTCCGTCGATGCTGATGACGGAGCAATCCGCAGGCACCCTGCGCCCGTGATCCCGCAACGCCTTGACGGCCGCCACGGCCATCATGTCGGCGATCACGAAAAGCGCCGTAAAT
>JAQVRG010000248.1 GCA_028701165.1 Eubacteriales bacterium
AAGGAGGAAAAGCTATGCACATTCAAGAAATCGATAAAACCTACGTTGCCAACACCTATGACCGCTACGAGCCGGTGTTCGTAAGCGGCAAGGGCAGCCTCGTTTATGACGATACGGGCAAGGAATACATCGACCTTGCTTCGGGCATCGCGGTCAACTGCTTCGGCGTTGCGGACGACGCGTGGATCGCGGCGGTGACGGCGCAGCTTGGTAAGCTTCAGCACCTTTGCAACAAGTACTACACGGCGCCGCAGGCGATGCTGGCGCAAAAGCTGTGCGAGCGCACCGGCATGAAGAAGGTATTCTTCGCAAACTCCGGCGCGGAGGCCAACGAGTGCCTCATCAAGGTGGCGCGAAAATACGGCCACGATCATCACGGCGCAAACTGCTCCAACATCATCACGCTTACAAACAGCTTCCACGGCCGCACCATGGCGACGCTGACCGCCTGCGGGCAGGAGGCTATGCACAAGGATTTCGGCCCCTTTGTTCCCGGCTTTCTCTATGCAGAAGCCAACGACTTTGCAAGCGTTGCAGCGCTTGCGGATGAAAACACCTGCGGTATCCTCATGGAAATGGTGCAGGGCGAGGGCGGCGTAAACGCGCTGGACGCGGAGTTTGTACATCAGGTCGCGGCGCTTTGTAAACAAAAGGATATCCTGCTGCTCGTGGACGAAGTGCAGACGGGCAACGGCCGCACGGGCAAACTGTACGCGTATATGCACTTTGGCGTCGAGCCGGACGTGGTCTCCACCGCCAAGGGTATCGGCGGCGGATTGCCGCTGGGCGTGTGCATGATGGGCGCGAAAACGGCGGATACGCTGACGGCCGGTACGCACGGTTCCACCTTCGGCGGCAACCCCGTTTGCTGCGCGGGCGCTTTGAGCATACTCGACCGCTTGGACGACAAATTGCTTGCGGACGTTGCGCGAAAGGGAGATTTTATCAAAGAAACGCTTTCCGCCTGCAAGGGCGTTTCGGGCGTTTCGGGCATGGGGCTTATGATCGGCGTGGCGCTTGCGGATAAAAAGGCTTCGGACGTGGCGCACGTCTGCTTGGACGCGGGCGTGATGGTCATGACGGCCAAGGATAAGCTGCGCATACTTCCCGCCCTCAACATACCGGACGAATTGCTCAAAAAGGCTATCGATATTATGAAAGGAATCATTGAAGCATGACACAGAAGCATCTTTTAAAGCTGGCGGATCTTACGAGCGAGGAGATCACGGAGATACTGGATCTTGCGGATCAGCTCAAGTATGAGCGCAAGAACGGGATCGAGCACAAGCATCTTGCGGGCAAGACCCTCGGCATGATCTTTCAGAAATCCTCCACCCGCACGCGCGTTTCCTTTGAAACGGGCATCTACCAGTTGGGCGGCGTGGGTCTGTTTTTGAGCGCCAACGATTTGCAGCTTGGCCGCGGCGAACCCATCAAGGATACCGCGCGGGTGCTTTCGCGCTACTTGGACGGCATCATGATCCGCACCTATAAGCAAAGCGACGTGGAGGATCTTGCGGCCTACGGCAGCATCCCCATCATCAACGGGCTGACCGATTACGCGCATCCCTGTCAGGTGCTTGCAGACCTTATGACCATACGCGAATATAAAAAGACCTTCCATAACCTCAAGCTGACCTTCGTGGGCGACGGCAACAATATGGCGAATTCCTTGATCGCGGGCTGCATCAAGATGGGCATGGAGGTGGCGATCGCCTGCCCGAAGAACTACCGGCCGGACGCCGCGCTGATGGCGTGGGCGAAGGAAAACGGCAAGTTTACCTGCACCGAGGATATCGCCGCCGCCATCAAGGACGCGGATGTGGTATACACGGACGTTTGGGCGTCCATGGGGCAGGAGGGCGAGGCGGCGGAGCGCCGCAAGGCCTTTGAGGGTTATCAGGTGAACGACGGCTATATGGCGCTGACGCACAAGGACTGCATGGTGCTCCACTGCCTGCCCGCGCATCGCGGCGAGGAGATCACGGACGCGGTCATGGAAGCGCATGCCGGCGAGATATTCGAGGAGGCGGAGAACCGTCTGCACGCGCAAAAGGCGGTCATGGTGCTGCTGATGAAGTAAACGGAAAAGTATATTATGACTTAAGGAATCGCCCACAGCCCATACGCCGTGGGCGATTGTGCGAAGATAGGACGATGCGGGACACTTTATCGCTTTAACACTTTACTTGACTAAACTATCGAAGACGTGTATACTGTACCTTGCCCGCCGAAACGGCGGCAAAAGGAGAACGTGTTATGGAACAGACTGCGCGCGGCGCGTGCATGCAGGATGAAGCGGCGATACGGCGTTTGAAGGCGCTTTACAGGCAGTACGGGTATAAGCCCTTCCGCATGAGCCGGTTCGAGGAATACGATTTTTACGCGGACAATAAGAGCTTTCTGCAAAGCGAGAACGTCATCACGTTTACCGATCTTAACGGAAAACTCATGGCGCTCAAGCCCGACGTTACGCTTTCCATCGTCAAGAGCGCGTCGGATACGGAAACGGAGAAGGTTTTCTACAGCGAAAACGTGTATCGCGCGGACAGCGGCAAGGGCGAACGCAGCTTCAGTGAGATTATGCAGGTCGGCTTGGAGTGCATTGGCGAGATCGGCGTGTATGAAACGAGCGAGGTGTTGTCGCTTGCGGGCAAAAGCCTGCAAAGCTTTTCCGAAGCCTTTGCGCTGGATATTTCCCACATGGGCTTTGTGCGCGGCCTGCTTGCGCAAAGCGGCTTGGATTTCCCGCAGCAAGCGCGGGCGCTTAGCTGCATCGGCAGCCGCAATGAAAATGGCCTGCGCGCCCTGTGCGTGGGACTTGATGAGAAAACGGCGGAGGGCCTTTGCTTGCTCGCCTCGCTTTACGGCGACATACCGACGCTGCTTCCGAGACTTCGCGCCGTGCGCGGCAACGCGCAGACGGACGCGGCGCTTTGCGAGCTTGCAGCTTTAAGCGACGTGCTGTGCGGCTGCGGCTGGGCGGATAAGGTGCATTTGGATTTTTCCATCGTCAACGACATGAGTTATTATAACGGCGTGATATTCCGTGGCTTTTTAAGCGGCGTGCCGTGCAGCGTGCTCTCGGGCGGCCGCTATGACAACCTGATGCGAAAAATGGGGAAAACGGCGGGTGCGATCGGCTTCGGGGTGTACATGAACGTGCTGGAGCAATACCTTTACGCGGCCGAAGGCTACGACGCGGACGTGCGGTTGACCTAGGAGGAAGG
>JAQVRG010000249.1 GCA_028701165.1 Eubacteriales bacterium
CACACCTTCTCCGACGTGGTGGAGCATGCGCTTGCGCACATCGAAGAAGCTGCCGTACACGAACTGCCGCAGGAACAGCAGCGTTGGTATGCCATCAAGATATTCGAGCGCGACGACAAGGTCTTGACGCAGCTTCATATCGATAGAACCGTGCTTGCGCATATTGAAGAGGATATCAAAGCCGCCGAAGGGGAGCTGGACGACGACGCGGAAAGCATCATCACCAACGAGCGTTACGTCTACATCGCTTCCATCCTCAAGGCTTGTTATAAGAAAAAGAACGCGGGCAAAATGTCCGCTTCGGATAAGATAGACCGTGTGGTAACGAACCGTTGGCTGGGACTTCCCATATTTGCGGTTGTCATGTTCCTTGTATATTACATCGCCATGGTAACGATTGGCACAGCGGCTACCGATTGGGCGAACGACGGATTGTTCGGCGACGGCTATCATCTGTTTGGCAGCGGTTCTGCCGCATACAGCGAAGCAGCCGAGGCATACGGCAGCGCTTCCCTTATTGTGGACGGCTACAACGTGTATGTTGAAGAAAAGGGCGCCGCGCCCACGGACAGCTTTGCATACGCGGTGGAGGACGAGGAAACGTTGGCAGTGACATGCGAAACGGCGACGCTTGCGGATTACGAAGCGTCAAAAGCGGTACTGGAGAGCTACGGCGAGGAACCCGACCCCGCGAATTACGGCACATGGGTACCGGGTATCCCCGTGCTTGTGGGCAACGCCCTTGAAGCGGCGAACGCCGCGCCATGGCTCAGCGGGCTGATCAACGACGGTATCGTAGCGGGTGTGGGCGCGGTTCTCGGCTTTGTGCCGCAGATGCTGGTATTGTTCCTGCTGCTTGCCTTCCTTGAAGCCTGCGGCTACATGAGCCGTATCGCGTTCGTGCTCGACCGCGTGTTCCGCAAATTCGGACTTAGCGGCAAGAGCTTCATCCCCATGCTCATCGGCATGGGCTGCGGCGTGCCGGGCATCATGGCGAGCCGCACCATCGAGAACGAGCGCGACAGGCGCATGACGATCATGACCACAACCTTCATCCCCTGCGGCGCGAAGGTGCCGTTTATCTCCATGATCGCGGGCGCGATATTCGGCGGCAGTGCTTGGGTGGCGACCTCGGCCTACTTCATCGGCATGGCGGCTATCGTCGTGTCGGGTATCATACTCAAGAAAACTAGACCCTTTGCGGGCGAACCTGCCCCCTTCGTTATGGAGCTGCCCGCCTATCACTGGCCGACGTTCAAAAACGTGCTTCGCTCCATGTGGGAGCGCGGTTGGAGCTTCATCAAGAAGGCGGGCACGATCATCCTCCTCTCCACCATCGTCATTTGGTTCACCACCTACTTCGGCATCGCGGACGGTACTTTCCGGATGCTGGCAGAGGATGAGATCAACAGTTCTATTCTCGCGGCTATCGGCGGCGCGATTGCGTGGATCTTCAAGCCTCTGGGCTGGGGCACATGGGAGGCAGCGGTCGCGTCCATCACGGGACTTGTTGCGAAAGAGAACATCGTCGGCACCATGGGCATTCTCTATGGCGCAGCAGGGAACGTTTATACGACGCTTTCGCAGGTGTTTACCGGCGTTACCGGCTATTCCTTCCTCGTATTCAATCTGCTTTGCGCACCCTGCTTTGCGGCGATCGGCGCAATCAAGCGCGAGATGAACAATCCCCGCTGGACATGGTTCGCCATTGCTTACCAGTGCGGCTTTGCCTACGTCATCGCGCTGATGATCAATCAGTTTGGCGGACTGTTCACTGGGAACATCAATATGGTTGGTTTGATCGTTGCGGTTGTTCTCCTTGTTGGCATGGTCTATATGCTCTTCAAGCCCTATAAGGAAGCGACCAGACTGACCGCGAACGTGACGGTGAATTAAGTATCCAAGCTATGAAAGGAGCTGACGATTATGTTGGCATGGTTAAACGCAAATATCGGAACGATTCTTATCAGCCTTTTTCTTCTGGCAGTCGTAATCACAGTGATCGCAGTGATGCGAAAGGACAAAAAGAAGGGCGTATCCGCCTGCGGCGGCAATTGCGGGCATTGCCCCATGAGGGGCTCCTGCCATAGCCACTGAAACGACAAAGGGAGACGGGTCGTTCAATGCGCCGTCTCCCTTATGCGCGGCGGCTGGAGCACCGTGAGAATAATTGGATCCGCCTGCTGATGCAGACCGTGCCATATATAATCAGCTGCATGTTGTGTATTACGGCGTTTACACTGCTTGCGGTATGGTTTCTGCGCAAGCGGGATATTCATACCGATCGAGAATAGAGAAACTTGGACATTGAACGGCAGCGCTTGAACAAGAGATAGGTTTAGCACGCGCCCTGCGCACACATGTTTACACCCCTTCGGACATACATTGTAAAAAGCATGTTCGAGGGGGGCGTTTATGTATACACATATTGAGGAACGCGTGATGGACGTGGCGTGGTATATCGTAGAAAAGGAAGCGACGGTACGGGCGGCGGCTAAAAACTTCGGCGTCAGCAAATCGACCGTACATAAGGATATGACGCAGCGGCTGTTGGCGTTGGATTCAGGCCTTGCGCAAAACGTGCAGAAGATACTGCTAAAAAACAAGGCGGAGCGGCATATTCGCGGCGGGCAGGCTACGCGGCGCAAGTATAAGGGCGAATAGCGCTTGCGGGGAAAGGGCGCGCCGCGTATACTAAAGCTATGGAAGAAAACGCACAACAGTTTTCAAGAACAGAGCGTCTTTTGGGCGCGGCGGCTGTAGAACGGCTGCGCCAAAGCTGCGTGGCTGTATTCGGCTTGGGCGGCGTGGGAAGCTTTGCGGCCGAGGCGCTTGCACGCGTGGGTATAGGCAGGCTGATACTGGTGGACTGCGATACCGTGAGCGAAAGCAATCTGAACCGTCAGCTCATCGCGCTGCATTCCACCATCGGCATGCCCAAGGTTGCGGTCATGGAAGCGCGCGTGCGGGATATCAATCCGGCGGCGGCGGTCACGACCTATATGCTGCGCTACGGTGCGGACACGGAAGCGGCGGTCGATCTTGCCAGCTGCGGTTATATCGTGGACGCGGTGGATACAGTCACCGCCAAGCTATTGCTGGTCGAGCGCGCGAAACGGGAGAATATTCCGATCATCTGCTGCATGGGTACGGGCAATAAACTCAACGCCGCCGCCTTTCGCGTGGCGGATATCGCGCAGACCGACGTTTGCCCGCTT
>JAQVRG010000250.1 GCA_028701165.1 Eubacteriales bacterium
AACCCACCGCCGTGGTGGAGCTTGGCAACGAGTATAAAAAGCTGCTTTCCGAGGAGGCGGACGAGGTCGAGCGCATTCTTGCGGAACTAACCGCCATGGTAGCACCCTATGCGGAGGATATCTACGAGGATCTTTCCATCATGGGGGCTATCGATCTCATATTTGCAAAAGCGCGCCTGTCCTTGGAATGGGACGGGGTCAACCCCAAGATCAATGCGCAGAAACGCATACGGCTAGTTAAGGCGCGCCATCCGCTCATCGATAAGGACACGGTGGTGCCCATCGACCTGTGGCTTGGCGGCGACGCGCGGCTTTTGATCGTGACGGGCCCCAATACGGGCGGCAAGACCGTGACGCTCAAAACGGTGGGCTTATTTAGTTTACTTGCGCAAAGCGGTATTTTCATACCCGCCGCGGAGGGCAGCGAGATGACGGTCTTTGCAAACGTGTTCGCGGATATTGGCGACGAACAGTCTATCGAGCAGTCGCTTTCCACCTTTTCCTCGCATATGACGAATATCGTGCGGATACTGGAGCAGACAGAGGAGAATTCGCTGGTGCTGTTGGATGAGCTGGGGGCGGGCACGGATCCTATCGAGGGCGCGGCGCTGGCTATGAGCATATTGGACGAGCTATTAAGGCGCGGCTGCATGTGCGTGGCGACGACGCATTACAGCGAGGTCAAGGCGTTCGCGCTGACGCGCGAGGGGATGGAGAACGCGTCCATGGAGTTCGACGTCAACCGCTTATGCCCCACCTACAAGCTGATTATCGGCATCCCGGGCAAATCGAACGCCTTTGAAATATCCAAGCGCTTGGGTTTATCCGAACACATCATTGACGACGCGCGCACCTTCCTTAAGGGAGAGGACGTCAAGTTTGAGGATATCATTTCCGGCGCGCAGGCGCAGCATCGCATTGCGGAGGAGGAACGCGCGCTTGCCGCGCAGGCGCGAGCTGAGCTTGAAAAGCTGCGCGCGCAGGCCGAAAACGAGAAAGCGCGGCTTGCGGCGGAACGCAGCAAGCTGCAAGCCAAGGCCAAAGAGGACGCAAAAAGGCTCGTCGCGGAAACCAAGGCGGAGATGGACGCGCTGGTGGCGGAGGTGCACGCGCTCAAGGGGATCGACAGGAGCGAGGCGGATCGCGTGATCCAGCGTTCCCGGGACAGGCTTCGCGCGAAGGAAAGAGCCTTAAACGAGGCGAACGAGGAAAAGAAGACGGATCTTGGCCAACCGCCCAAAACGGTCAGGCCGGGCGAAACGGTACGGGTGGTGACGCTGGACAAAACGGCTACCGTGCTCGCTCCGCCAGACGCGAAGGGCGAGGTGAGCGTGCAGGTGGGCATCATCAAAACCAACGTAAAGCTTGCCGATCTACGCGCCGTACAGGTTGTGGAAGAAAAGACGGGCGCTGCGAAGGTAAGCCTATCGCAGAAAACCGTCAGCATGGAGCTTGACGTACGCGGGATGCTGGTGGACGACGCGATCATCGTTGTGGATCGTTATCTTGACGATGCGGCGATGGCGGGGCTTACCGAAGTGAACATCATACACGGAAAGGGAACCGGCGCGCTGCGCGCCGGACTGCAGGAGCACTTCCGCCGCCATGTGCGCGTGAAGGGCTTTCGCATGGGCAATTATGGCGAAGGCGACGCGGGCGTGACGGTGGTAGCCCTTAGAAAGTGACAAAAAAACGAAAATCCGCGAAATCCATGCCAAGTTCATAGAAAAGGTGGTATTATGGTAACGGTATCGCAATGCCTTGCGGATTTCCCACGCCGGTGTGACGGCGGCGCTGCTTCTAGGCGCATAACATAGAGATTGAAACGCGGTAAGGAGGCAATATGGAAAAGAACAACACCATTCTCGTGATCGACGACGACAAGAATATTTTGGCCATTTTGCAGATGTATCTGCGA
The DNA here is from genome assembly GCA_028701165.1 of Eubacteriales bacterium. Lineage (GTDB taxonomy): Bacteria > Bacillota > Clostridia > Christensenellales > CAG-138 > JAQVRG01. The sequence continues at coordinate 1,919 of JAQVRG010000250.1, forward strand.
AAGGAAGGCTACGATGTGGTCACCGGCGAGAGGGGGGATACGGCGCTCAAGATCTTCGAGCAGACGCAGCCGATGCTGGTGCTGCTCGACGTCATGCTGCCCGGCTTGGATGGCTGGAGCGTGCTGGGACAGCTGCGCCAGACGAGCAACGTACCCGTTATTATGCTCACGGGTCGCGGCGATACGACGGACAGAATACAGGGTTTGGATTTGGGTGCGGACGACTATATTCCCAAGCCTTTTGACGCGAAGGAATTGATCGCGCGCATCAAGGCGGTGCTCAGACGCAGCATGGCGCCCGAATCCGAAAAAACCGTGCAGTATCCCGGGCTTATCGTGTCGCTGGATAATTATTCGGTGATACTGGACGGCAAGCAGATCGAGATGCCGCCCAAGGAGATCGAGCTTTTATTCTTCCTTGCCTCCAGAGAGGGCAAGGTGTTTACCCGCGAACAGCTTCTTGAGCATGTTTGGGGATTTGATTTCTTTGGCGATTCCCGCACGGTGGATGTGCACGTCAAAAGGATCCGCGAGAAAATCGGGGACAGGGAGGCGTGGCAGATCAAAACCGTGTGGGGCGTCGGATACAAATTTGAGGCCGCGAAGTAACCCACATGTTCAAAACGCTGTTTTCCCGCATGCTCATAACCTATATGGCTGTTACGCTGGGACTGCTGCTCCTTCTTGGCGTGATGCTGGGCATGATGTTCAGAAATCAGTATATTTCCGAACGGGAGGATGAGCTGAACCGGGAGGCTGTGGAGATCAACGACGTTATCATCCATAAATATATGGACGACGAAAAACGTCCCGTGGCAAGGGATGAACTGCAAACCATCGCGCGCAAGTACGACGCGCTCATCCAGATCCAGTTTACGGACAGCATGTTCGGCCGCGTGCAGTTTATGGATTCGGAATCGGCGGATAAATGGGCGGGCAGCGAAACGGTGGAGATCAGCGACGTCGTAGAGACCATCATCGATCAGCGCACCAAGACCTCCATTACGCGAAGGATGTTCAAAGACGTGCTGGATATTCCCGTTATGACGCTTTCGACCTCGATTACGGACGACGCGGGCAATAATATCGGCGCGCTGCTGTTGCATATCGACATCAGCAATCTGAACGAGGCGATTCAGCGCGTGTATTTGGATGTGTTGCTGACGGTCATCATTGCCGTGGTGCTTGCTTTCTTGGCCGTATGCTACATCACGGTGCGCATGACCAAGCCCATCATCGAGATGAACAACACCGTCAAGCGCTTTTCCAAGGGCGATTACGACG
>JAQVRG010000251.1 GCA_028701165.1 Eubacteriales bacterium
AGGAGCAGAACGTTGATGAAAAGAGGCGCTGCGCACAGGATGTGGAGCGGTGATTTTCGCGGGAGTGTGACGCCGATCTTTTCCAGCGTATAGTACAGCCATAAAAGACCCATCACGGGCTGGAGGAGTATCGTAAGCAGGTTCGAGGCATAAACGCACGCGCTCGCGTATGAAAAGGTTCTGCCGTTGAGCTTCCATGTGTAGGTTTCAAACAGCATATCCAGCATCACGACGATAATGACAGCGCGAAAAAGCTGCCAATCCCGTCCGTACATGCGATGGCGGTTGAGCAGCGGGATCAGCAGGATCGCAAGACCGATCATGCAGGTTTGCGTATACAGCATAAAATACGCTCCCTTCCTCGGCCGGTTTCACGCGGCCGCTCCTGCGAATAAGAGCAGAGAGAAGCTTATTTCATATATTATCATGCGGCGCACGTTAAGTCAAACGCGCGCCGCATCGCGTGCCGGCGATTTTGCGTTACGTTTTGCCGTTACTTTGTATAAACAACGTAATCCAGTATCACTTCGCCGTTTTCGTCCGGCTGGGTATAGCGCGGGCAGTTGTAGCGCTCGATGTACCATGCGTCGTCCGCGGGCGACCAGCCGTTTTCCGCGAAAGCGCGCATGCACGCTTCGTGCATGGCGTAAAGCGCGGGGCCGTCTGTGCCCTTGATCCACGCGACGGCCGCGTTCGAAGCGGGAAGGGCTACGCCGGAAAACCCGTCGGGAACGGCGGTCCCCGGCGCGGCGATCACGCCGATCCAGTATTCAAAGCCGCCCGCGTGCATGCGCATAGCGCCCACATAATCGCTTTGGCCGGCATGGCAGTGCGCGCATAGCTGCTCGAACCAGCCCGCCTTGAACCATTCCTCCCATTTTTTCGAGAAGGTGCCGTGTTCGTCTCTGTCGCCGTCGTGATAGAGCTTGCCCAGCAGCATGCCCGCGGGCTCCGCTTCCTGATATACCTTGATGATCTTCGCCATGATAAACCTCCGTGCTTCGATTGTGTTCAAACGTGCGTAAAGCGCCGCGCGCTTTTCGCTTAACCGAACGTGATCTCTTCGGACGCTTTTGCAAAGGAGGAGAAGGTCGCCGTGGCGTTTTTAAGATAGAATACCTCGGTGTTGCCGTCGTCGGCGTCATACATGCGCTTGAGTTCCGGATAAGCGTCCAGCATGTGCCGCCTTGCCTCCGCGCGGTCGTCCTCTATGGCAGACGCCTGTACGCGCAGCCATTCCCCGTTGGAGAAGGCGCAGATCTCGATCTTGGGATTTTGGTGCATCTGCCGCGATACGGCCTTCACCTTACCCGTTTGGATGTAGAGCCTGCCCTCGAACAGGTCGATGGTGCCGAAGGGGCGCACGCGCGGCTGGTCGCCCTCGACGGTCGCAAGATAATAGGTGCCGCAGGTCTTTAAAAAATCATAGACTCTTTGCATTTGACGCCTCCTAAGTATGGATTGGTTTGAGTGTTGGACATAAGAAAAACGCTATACCGCAGTATAGCATATTTCCAAAGCGATTACGAGCGATGCGCGATCGCTTCCGGATAGGCTAGCGCGTCGTCGGCGATCTCGCCCTGCATAAAGAGCTGTACTTTGCCGCTTAGATATACCCTGTCGCCTAAGAGCCGTACCGTCACAACGCCGGTTCGTTTGGAGAGCTGCTTGGCACGCATCACGTCCTTTTCAAGCTTTTGCGCCCAGATCGGCGCTAAGAAGGTGTGTGCCCTACCCGTTACGGGGTCCTCGGAAACGTGCAGCTTGGGATAGAAGCAGCGCGAGACAAAATCGTACCGTGCAGAGGGTGCGCTTAGAACAAGACCCAAGCCCTCCAGCTTTTCGATTCGTTCATCGTCCGGAACGAACAGCCGCAGCTTTTCCTCGTCTTCTATGAGCACAACCAGATCGCCGCCGTCAAAAAAGGCTTCTTTTGCCATGCCGTCCGTCGCGCGGCGCATGTCCTCTGTGACCGGGACAGGCTTCACCTTGCCCACGGGGAAATCCAGCGTGAATAACGCGCCCTCCTTGGTGGCCTTCAGCTCGCCGCTCAGGGTTTGAAAACGCATTTCCTCCGTGCCGGGGTCGGCAAAGCGGTTGATCACATAGGCTGTCGCCAGCGTTGCGTGCCCGCACAGATCGATTTCGCCGCCCGGTGTAAACCATTTCAAATCGTAACGGCCGTCGCCGGTCTTGACGACGAAGGCCGTTTCCGAGTAATTGTTCTCGATGGCGATCTGCTGCATGCACGCCGCCGTCGGCATTGTTTCACAAGGGAGAACCGCCGCCGGATTTCCGGTGAACAGCGTCTCCGCAAACGCGTCTACAATGTACTGCTTCATGTTTTCTCCTCGTTCTTTTTTCGCCCGCTCATCAGCCGCCTATCGCGTGTCGTAGCGGCGCTCCAGCACGGATACGCCCTGCGAGAGGATGGCGGTAAGCTGCGCTTCTGCCTGCGCTTCGTTGCCTTCATGTATGGCTTGCAGCAGCGCGCGGTGCAGCCGCGCGGATTCCGCAAGATCAGCGCCTTTTTCGCTGTAGTGCTGGCGCATCAGCGCGCACAGCACGGGCTCGAATCCGCGGAAGATCATGCTGTAGACGCTGTTGCCCGAAGCCTGCGTCAGATGATAATGGAACTGATAGAGTATGTCCGTCGGATCGTCCGGCGCTTGCTCCAAAGCGTCCGCGAGCGTTTGCATTTTTGCAAGCGTTTCGGGGAATATGTTTTTGCAGGCAAGGCGGGCGCACTCGCGCTCCACCAGCAGGCGCGTCGCCATCAGATCCTCGAAGATGGCGTGCTCCATATCCACGCCGCCGTAGCTCATGAGCGCCGCGAGGGATTGCGGCGTGGGGCGCTTACGGTAATCGCAGACCGTAGTGCCGCGGCGCGGCTGAATCTTAAGAAAGCCCATGCTTTCAAGCTCCAGTACGCTTTGGTTTACGATGCTGCGGCTTACGCAAAGCATTTGCGCAAGATCCCTCTCCGGCGGCAGCCTGTCGCCGGGCTGCAATTCGCCGGAGATGATCTTTGCAAGCAGCGTCTGCACGCAAGTCTCCTTCAGAGACGGCGTTTCGATCTTTGTAAACAGCATGCCGCGCGCCTTAGCTTAAGTATTCGCCCGGCACCTCGATCACCAGATTGGAGGTCGGGAAGCAGGAGCAGGGATGAATGTAGCCATTTTCGATATCGCTGTGCCGGCG
>JAQVRG010000252.1 GCA_028701165.1 Eubacteriales bacterium
CTGGCAGTTTGATTTCGGCGATTTTTCCAGCACCGCCATCAACGCGGGCAGCATCCTGCTGCGCGGCTTCGGCACGCTTCTGCTGCTGTTATTCGTTTGGGGCGGCGTGACCTTTTTCTTCCGTCCTCTATACGAAAGCACGATGTACGCGGAAATGAACGCGCGCGTACACGGGCAAGCCTGCGGCTTTTCCGAAATGTGGCGCCGCAGCATGCCGTGCCTGCGCGCCAACTACGCTACATATATCGCCCTTATAGTGGGCAAAATCGGTGCAGGGATCGCAGCGTCCTTCGTGGCGCAGATCTTGGGCATGTTCTCCGGCGTCCTCGCGCTGTTCGCCGTGGCGATGCCGCTTTTCGGCTTCGGTGTGCTTATGCCGCTTCTTATGCTGCTAAGCGCCTGCATCGGCTTGGCCGCGGCGACCTTTATCACGCTGACCTTCCCCGTGGGCGTAGCGGAGCCCAACAAGGACTTTTCCGCGCTGGGACGCAGCATCAAGCTTGGCTGGCGCAATTTCTGGCGCGTCTTTTCCTCGCTGCTGCTGCGCGATCTCTACATCTTCGCGCTCATGCTGCCCGGCGCCATCCTTGTCACGGCGGGCGTGCTCATCAGCAAGAACGATGTGGCGATACCGCTTCTCGCGCTGGGCGTGCTTTATATGCTGCTACTACGCATCTATTTCATGCCCTTCCGCATCGCGTTCGATACGGCGTTGTATCAGGACATGGCGGCGCGTGAGCGCGTGCCGCAACCCGTAAACGAGCAGCCCGCCGGCGCGCAGCCCACGCCCCCCGCCGCGCCCGCGCAGACGCCGCCCTCGAACGAACAGCCCACCGCTCCCGCAGCGGAAGAAACAAAGGAGTGATTGAATATGGAATGTAAGCCCCGCAAGGAGATGGACCCTCGGTATCTTTGGAATCTGTCGGATATTTTCCCGGATAAGGCCGCGTGGGATGCGGCGTTCGCGTCGGTGCAGGCGGATATTCCTTCCGTCGTCGCATGGAAAGGCCGCTTAGGGGAAAGCGCGGCGTCCCTCAAGGACGCGCTGGACGCGCTTTTCGCGCTGGAGGAGCGTCTAAGCCGCGTTTACGTTTACGCCATGCTCAACAAAAGCGGCGATAACGGCGACACGCAGGCACAGGCCATGGAGGATCGCGCAACGAATCTGAGCATGCAGTTTGCCGCCGCGGCAAGCTTCATCACGCCCGAGATCCTTTCCATCCCTAAGGAACAACTGGACGCTTTTCGTAAAGACGCTTTGCTTTCGGGCTATGCGCATCTCTTGGACGATGTGGAGCGCGGGCGCGCGCACACGCTGGACGAGCAGCGGGAAACCATGCTTGCGCTGCTTTCGGATGCGGCGAGCACGCCGGACAACGCGTTCACAATGCTCGAAAGCGTCGATATGACCTTCCCGAAAATGCTCGACGAAAACGGGAAGGAAATCACCATCACGCACGGAACCTTCGGGGTTCTTAGGGAAAGCCGCGACGCAAGGGTGCGCCGCGAAGCGTTTGAAAAGTATTTCGGTGAATTCAATCGCTACGTCAATACCTTTGCGGCCATGTACGGCGGCAGCGTCAAGTTCGATACCTTTTACGCCACGGTGCGCGACTACCCTTCCGCCTGTGAACAGGCGCTGTTTTCCAACAACGTGCCCGTAAGCGTTTACGATAATCTCGTCAGCGCGATCCACGATAACCTAGGCAGCATGGAAAAGTATCTGTCGCTTAGAAAAAAAGCGCTTGGCATTGAGGAGCTGCACATGTACGACCTGTATGCGCCCATGGTCGCCGATGTGGAGTATCATATCCCCTATGCGCAGGCGCGGTCCATCGTTATGGACGCCCTCGCCCCCTTGGGCGCGGACTACAAAAAGCTTCTTGAGAAGGCTTTTTCGGAGGATTGGATCGACGTTTACGAAAACGCCGGCAAAACCACCGGCGCGTTCTCCTGCGGCGTATACGGCGTGCATCCTTATGTGCTCCTCAACTACACGGACACGCTGGAGGACGTCTTCACGGTCGCGCACGAACTTGGCCACGCCATGCACTCCTATAAATCGGCGGAGAACAATAATTACGCCAACCACGATTACCGCATCATGGTAGCGGAGGTCGCCTCCACCGTCAACGAAGTTTTGCTGCTCAAGCATCTCTTGAGCAAGGAGACAGATCCCGCGCGGCGCGCGTATCTGCTCAACCGCTATTTGGAAAACTTCCGTACCACGGTCTTTCGCCAAACGCTTTTTGCGGAATTCGAGCGCCGGGCGCACGATATGCAGCAAGCGGGTGAGCCGCTTACGGCGCAAGCGCTCAGCGCGCTCTACAAGGAGCTTAACGAGCTGTATTATAAGGGCGCCGTCACGGACGCGCTCCAAGAGATCGAGTGGGCGCGCATACCGCATTTTTACCGCAGCTTCTATGTCTACCAGTACGCCACGGGCTTTTGCAGCGCCGTAAGCATCGCCTCCCATATACTCGAAACGGGCGACGCGTCCGCTTACCTCCGCTTTTTAACCACCGGCGGCAGCGATTATCCGCTCGAGGAGCTCAAAATCGCGGGCGTGGATCTTACAAAGCCGGAGGTTGTAGACAACGCCATGCGCGTATTTGACAGCACCATCGACGAGCTGTCTCAATTACTGATAAAATAAAAGGAGGATAGGATTATGGAGGAAAACGGATTCGTGATCGACAAAAACGCCATGCGCGCCTATGTGCTGGATAAATTCCAAAAGGAAGGCGATTTCGACTTCCTAAAGGAGGGCGAGCTCGCCGCGATGGTGGACGTCATGCTGGAGCTGGACGCGGCCTATGCCGAAAGCATCGGCGACGACGTGTACGACGACGACGCAGCCTATGACGCCATGTACGCGGCCTTGCAGGAGAAATACCCCGACTATAAGATGTACTGCATGCGGCTGGCGGAGGATTATCTTGATTTTTCGGAGGAATACCTCGTGAGCATCGACGCGATCGAATGGGAATAAGCGGCGCTTCGCTTTCGTCCCGTGCCATACGGCGCGGGACGAGTTTTTCGCCTTGCGGCTGTTTGCATGCGCCTGCGCGCAATGCGCACGGCCGCCGCAAAGCGCAATGTCCGAAATCCTTCGGATTTACGCGCGTTCGCGCCGGCAAACCCGGCACGAACGAACAAACCTCCTAGGCGTTTGCTGCAAGGTTGAAA
>JAQVRG010000253.1 GCA_028701165.1 Eubacteriales bacterium
CCGCGCAGATTTGCTTCTGTCTGCCCGAAGCGCAGGCAGCGAGCGCGCTGCCCTCGGCACTTGAGGCCATCGATAAGCTGGCTGCCATGGGCTTTTCGTTTCGGCTGGACAGCTTTGCGGAGGGGTATACGGACGTTTCCATCCTCACCACCTTCCCCGTTTCCTCCGTGCGCATCGGCGTCGGCCTGTTTTCCAAAGCCGCGCGCGATGACCGGCAGCTCAAGCTTCTGGGCGGCACGGTGGATGTGCTGCGGCGCGTAGGCATCGAGGTCATATGCGGCTGCATCGATTCGCCGGAGGACGCCTCCGTGGCGGCTGCGGCGGACATCACGATGATTCAGGGCGCCTACATCCGCGGCGTTTGCGATTTCCCGCGCGGGTGAGCCCATTTCCGGGATTGACGTTTTCTTCTTTTCAAGCGATAATAAATGCGTAGAAGTATCGCGAAAAAACGACAAAGCCCGCATCAAAATCACAGAATGAAGGGTACAGTATGACCGTTGCCAGCTACCGCGAGACCATCAATGAAACTTGGCGCAGGCGGACGTACAGCGTCTGTTTGGCTTTTGTCGCCATCGTTTCGGTGCTGGAGGTCTTGATCTATCTGTTCGGCGTGCTGCAAAAAACGTCGTTTTTCCTTCCCGACAGCCTGTATCGGTTCCGCTTTGTATACCTGCCCGTTATCCTCAACGGCACGTCGCTTCTCGTCGCGCGTTCGATCCTGCGCGATCCCCGCGTTTCAGACCGGAATAAAACGCTGTGCACCTGCGTGTTGGTATGGTTCCTTTGCGCCGTGGTGCAATGCGTGCACTATGTGTACGGCCCGATTTTGCCCGTGCCGCTGATCGCCATTTTTGTTGCGGGCATGTATGGGGAACGTTCGTTTATCCGCTATATCACCGCCGCCTCCTATGCTTCGCTGGTGATCGCCGGCATATTATGCTTTACCGAGCTGCGGCGCGGCGACGCGCAGGCGCCCTTTGATCTAATCATCACCGCGGCGCTTCTGTACGCGTCCTATTTGGCATCCTGCCTGTTTTCCGAATACGTCACGCAGCAGCTGCAGATGGTGGAAAGCAACACCCAGCGCCAGCGGGAGCTGATGGCCGAGTGCAACCTCGATCCGCTGATGGGCATCTTTAACCGCAAGGCGCTCGCGGGCATCTTGGATCGTTTGGTGCGGGAATTCCTGCCTGGTCGCCCCAACTATCTATTTATGCTGGACATCGATGATTTCAAGACCATTAACGACGTATACGGGCATTTGGCGGGCGACGATGTGCTTATCAACCTTTCCTCCGCCGTGAAATCCGAATGCGCGCGCGACAATGTGTCCGCCTACCGCTACGGCGGCGATGAGATCATCGTCATGATGGAGAATATGACGCCCGCCGAGGCCGTAAGTATCGCGCGCGGCATCCAGCGCCGATGCGACAGCATCTTCAAGGAGATGCGGGAGCCGCCCGTCCATTTCAGCGCCGGGCTTGTCCGCTACGAACCCGATATGACGGTGGAAGCTTGGATCGCAAGCGCCGATCAGGCGCTCTATGAAGCGAAGGCGGCGGGCAAAAACCAAATCATCGTTAAATCCAGCGCGTCGGTGAACTAGGGTTTGCCGCGCGCGGCCTTTGTTTTTTCGCTGGACAGCGATAGGGCAACGTTGCTATACTATCCAAAGATTCTACGACGGAGGAATGTCAACTTATGAGCGCAGACGCTATACTGGTTCGGTTTGCAAATGCGGACGACTTCGATAAAATCCCCGCGCTTGGCGAGGACGCGCTGCTTGCGCATACGCGCGGCGCCGTCTATCGCGCGCAGCTTGTGATCGCCGAGGAGGGCGCGGATTTTCGCGGCTACCTGCTCTTTGGCCTATACAAGGATACCATTCCCTTCATGCATAAGCTCTACGTCGCGCCGGAGCACCGCAGCAAGGGCTACGCGGGCGAGATCATCGGCAAATGGGAAACGCTGATGCGGGAGGACGGGTATCGCCGCGTCATGCTGACGACCTCCTCGCTCAACACCGCGCAGAATTTCTACCGCCTGATGGGCTATCGCGATATAGGCAGCCTCACCTTACCCGGCGAACCGCTGGAAATGATCTTTCTCAAGGACTTTTCGAAGGAAGAATAAGGCATATTTGCTTAGAAATATAGGCAGGGCGAAAGCCCTGCCTGTGTGCGTTCATGCAGTATCTCAAATATGCGTCCGGCGGCTCAGTATATAGAGTTTCTCACTTTGTCGTCCGCGCACATCCGCCAACCGTTATCATTCATTGTGTTCTTGCTTTTGCCGATCTTTACGCTCTTTGGCAGCTTTCAATATGGCGTTCACGTTGCTTTCGTTCGTAACGCCGGGATAGCCCTTTTCAAACTCCAAAAGCGTCGTTCTGCCGGCCTGTTCTTCTTCCCGATACTTCTGATACAAGGCTACATAATTTTGACTTTGCATGACATCCATAATAAATGTCTTGGAGTCCTCCGGCACGTTATCCCAACCGCTATACAGATTTTGCATGGCAATATCGATCTGTTCCCTGTTGATAGGCTTTCCGGCACGTTCATGTTCCATAAGAATCCCTGCCACATCGGATAGATCATGCTTATATCTGCGGCCGGCCATCAACTTCATAGCAATCAAATATTCCGCGGAAACGGTGCGAACACTAAGCACATTGGAAAACGTCTTATAGTATATGGAGTATTCCGTGAGCTTTGGCGTATAGGAACACGTTTTGGTGAAGTCTGTGTTGAGCCAGCCATTGGGCAGCCCCATTTTGTCGCCAACAAGGTTTATCGCCTCTTTCATTGCGGAAGAAGCATGGATCACGGCGTCTACATCATAGGTGGATTCCCGAAAACCATAGTTTTCAAGGATGGCCGCACCGCCAATCAATATGATCTCCGCGGGAACTGCCGTCCCGTTACGTTTTCGGAACTCCTTTGCCAACGCCATGAGGCAGCGGTCAAGATTTGCTTTTGTAAAAAATACATCAGTAGACATTCCGCACCTCGCTTTCTACGATGTTGAAACGCCGGAACTCAGGGATAGCGGCCGACCAGCTTTCCCGCCGTATGCGGTCATCCTTCGCCGCATAAGACGCGACGACCACGCTGGCGGGATAGATCGTTTCCTTTAGCCGCTGTGCCCAAGATCGTCATAATTCGCGCATAGCGGCAGGCTG
>JAQVRG010000254.1 GCA_028701165.1 Eubacteriales bacterium
ACAAGATCCAGAAAAACGCCGAGATCGGTATGCTCGTGCCCGTCGAGAGCGCGTAGAAACCGGTGTACGCCGTAATCAAAAAGGCGAGTATGGCGCTTAGCACAAGCCCCGTCGTCTGCGAGGTGTAGTAGGTAAGCAGCAGCACGATCAGCGCCCCGCAGAGGATGACGCCGTTTCGTACGATATTGTCCGCGTCGATCGCCACGAAGATAATGCCCAAGAAGATCAGCGACAGCAACGCCAGAAAGGCAATATCCGTTCTAAGAGCCGTGCTTCTTTGTTTCATACGCTCACGCTCCTCTCTTTTTTCTTGCCACCAGCACGATGCTCGTTATGGCCATCGCAACCACGATCACAAGACCGATGCCGGTCAGCACAAGAAGGTCCTTGCGCGCCTTAAACTGCTCCCAAAGGCTCCGCGTTTTGCTGTTGTCCTCCTTGAAGCGGTAGTAAGCCACCGTTTCGCCGTCCGTTACAAACGCGTCGCCGGCAATCTGCCAAACGTGATCCACGTCGCCTAAATACGTCGCGGCTTTGGCAATCGTTTCATCCGTCGTTCCCGTAATCAAAAGCAGCGCGTCGTTCTCTCCGCTGTAGGGGGAATAAAGAATCTGCCCCGTCCCCAGCAGCGCGCCGTAGTTTGGCTCGATCTGCATCTTCTCGTTGGACAGAAGCGTCGTCCCGCCGGGACTGAATCGGAAATACAGCCTGTCGTTGATCTGCTGGGCGATAAAGTTCTTCGATAGCGCCCCTATGCTTACCACGTTCTTTTGCGAAATGTCCCCCAGCGCCGCGCTGTGATACACCACAAGGCTGCCTGAATTGTCCTTTTGATAGCGCCCGAAGGTCAAAAGCACGTCCGCGAAAACGGAAAGATCCGTTTCGGAGGGCTCGTCGGGTATCACCACCGCAAGGTCGTTTAGCACGCCGTTGTTGACAAAGGGCGCCGGATAGTAATCGAAAAGCAGATACGGCGAGGGTTCGGACACGATCTTTACATAGCTGTCCGGCGAAACGAACGCCCACGGCATGTTATCCATGCGGATGGTACAGATCAAATCCTGTATCTCCAAATCAAACGCGACGCGCAGCACAAAGTTGCCCGTTACGTCGATATCCGCGGGAATATCAAAGCGCACCATATCCCCGCCCGCGCGTTCGCGCGAAAGACGCGTGCTGCCTATGGGAATATCGTTGATGTAGGCGGTCAAAAGCGAGCGCGTAAAGTCCAAATTCTCCGAATAGCGGAACTGTAGCGATACCTCGCTGCCGGCTGACAGCATCTGATCCGCTCCGTTGACGATATAGTAGTCCATGGACTGGCGGAAGGGGCCGTGCAGATAGGTTCCCGTATCCGTAAAGGCGTACAGGGGTGTTTCGGTGCTCCAGTCGAACGTTACATCCTCCGTTGCGGACACCTTGCGCCAGGTAAACAGATTCTGCCCCATATAGGCAGCGTTCCCAAACAAGCGCGCGCTGTTGAGAAGCGCCGCCGGATCCTCCGCCGTCACCACCAGCACATGGCAATCCGGGGCAAGCTCCACCAGCGCGATCACGCCACCCTCGCGCGCCGCCTGCTTCTGCTCTTCGCTCAAGCGGGACGCAAGCTGCGGAAGCAGCCGCGCGTATTCCGCAACATAGAAAACATACTTCATGCCGCGCAGCGCGTCCACGCTGTCGGCTTCCAGCAGCTGTATGCTGTTATAATCAATCGTCGCGTTTGCCGCGACGCCCGTGAGGATATAGCCCGCCGCCGTCAGCTCCATATTGCTCGCCGCGGTAGGCAGACATACCGCGCTAAGCTCGTTATCCAGTGCGTCGATGGAGGTAAACTGCCGATAGCAGTCCGCCACGCTTTGTATCTGCGCCACAGGGGTATACCGTATCGTCAGGGAGGAATCCTTGAGCACGGTCATCCAGCTTGCGTCGGAAATGTCCTCCTCGCAGGGATCGCCGTCGTTTGTGCGAATATAGGTCTCCATCCGAAGCACGTTGAGGCCTTCGTTGAAAAGATACGCCGGCACCGGTATCTTCACCTCGAAGATTTGGCCGGTGCTTTCGGGAAGCCGCGCGGAATAGAAGCGCACGTCGTTGAGCGAGAGCGTAAAGTCCGAAACCTCCAGCCGCGCAAGCGGCGTAGGCGAAAAACAGAGGGTGAGCTCCGCCTCGTGCACCTCCCACGTGCCTATGTGGAAGCTTTCGCTGAAGGAGGAAAACAGTCCCGTCAGATTATGCTCCGCGCTAAAGCCCACCTCGTAGACGTCCTCCCCGTTCCCTGCCGCCATGGCGGGGAACGCGCAAAGGCACACCGTCAGCAGGCTCAACAAGCTCGCCGCCAAGCGTAACGCACATTTTTTCATAGCTTTTTCCTCCCCTTATACATCATACTCCATGCCGCCAAGCACGGCATGGATGAGCGCCTCCGGCGACAAGGTCTGGTCGTCCGCTTTGGCGCTGAAGCGAAGCTGCACGTTGGGCGATCTTTCGCCGCAAACGTCGCGGATGTCCAGCATATCAAGCTTCTCACGAGCACGGTCTATCACCGTGTGCTCGTTTTCGTCCTCCCGCGTCGCCAGCAGCGCACCCCAAAGATACGGCTCCTCCGAAAGCAAATATATGGCGTCCGTCTTTCGGAATGCCTCCAGCGACGTGCGCGACACCTTGGTTGCCGCGCGCTTAAACTGGCGCGCGCCCAGCATCTGCTTCATTTCGGCGGGAAAGCGAAACTGCCACAGCAGCAGCATCGTGGAATAGCCGTAGCGTTCGGACAACGCTCTGTAAACGCTTAGATCGCTTTCAAACGAGCGCCTTGTTTTCGCTCCCGTCTTTTCATCAAACGCCGCAAGGCTGATGAGCTTTTTTTGCAGCGCCGCGTTTTCATCCTCCACCAGCTGCACGCGGCGAAACGCCACCGAGGTCGCCGCCGTAAGCGCAGGACACGCCGCCATGAAGATGTACGCACCACCGTCGATCACAGCGCCGTATGCCAGCACGCTTATGATGAGATAGGTGGCATAGCCGAAGATCAGGAGCACATTGAGCACAAGCCCCGTCAAGAGCGAGGTAAAGTAGGTAATCATCATGACGGCGAACGTCACCGCAACGCGAAGCATGTTGAGCGTTGCGTGCTCTGTATCCGCAACGATGGTCAGCGCACAGAGAAA
>JAQVRG010000255.1 GCA_028701165.1 Eubacteriales bacterium
GTTACCGCGCCGGGGAGATCCTTGCTTTCGCCGATAAAATGCAGCGTGATATGAAAATTGTCCGCCGGCACAAACCGTCCTCCCGTGCTGACCTTGCGCAGAGCCTGCTGGATGGACGCGATCTCTTTTTTGAAGGAGCGCGGCAGGGGGATAGCGATAAAGAGGCGCATAGGTGTTTCTCCTCTCATTGATGCTTTTATTATAGCACAAAAAGAAGGCGCTTGCGCGCCTTCTTCCGGTTTATCGGCAAAGGGCATTCGCCCTTTGCCGATGGTCACAAGTCGCAACTGTTCGCTTCGCTCACGGTCGTTGCAGCTTGCAGAGAACCCCTTGCATGGCAAGGGCTTTCGCTCGCGGCGTACACGCCGCCGCTCACGAATAAAACCTCCGGGGCTGCGGCCCCGTACCCAAAGAGCCTTTTGTGTTAGTCGAGAAGGCGCTTGCGCGCCTTCCCCGGTAATCGTGTTTGTTTTGTGCGCCGTTCTTTAGGACGCGCTCATCGCGGCGGTCGGCGTCTCTGTATTTTCCGTACCCGCTACATAGGGCGTGATCTGCCCGGCGGCGTCCACATAGATCTCGGTGGTGTCCGCCACGCCGTCAAGCATCACATGATAGACCTGATTGCCCGCGTGCGTCGCATAGGTGATGGATTTGATCGTAGCGTCGGGATACTTCGCCTTGACGGCGCTTACCACGTCCGGCGCGTCCGTCTGCTCGACGTTTTTGCCCTCCTCAAAGCCCGCGATCACACCGCCGGTCGTCATGCCGCCCGCCAAATCCGACGGTGCGTCCGGCATAGCCGCGGACGCGTCCGGCGAAGCGCTGGGCATGGATTCGATCACATCCGCCGTAGCGGTGGGCATAAGGGGAGTCGGCGCGGGTTCCGTTGTATTGGTGCAGCCTACGCACAGGCACGCAACCAGAACCGCCGCCATGATAATAAAGCTTTTTCTCATCGTTTGCCTCCTATGGGTTTTCCCGTAGTATGCCCCGATGTGAAACGCTTTTATACCTCGGCTTATTGACAAAGGTCATTCAGCCTTTGTCGATGGTCTGATACCTTTTTGCTTTCCTGTATGCTTTCCAAAGCGCGCCTCGTGCGCCGCACGCCATTTCCCGGGAAATTTTTCCTATTTATGGTCGCAATCGCGCAAATGCTTGGCGCTGCTTCCCTTTTTAAGTTGCATGATCTCCGCCATGACGGAAAGCGCGATCTCCTCCGGCGTTTCGCTGCCGATATCAAGGCCGATGGGGGTATACACGTTATCAAGCTGTTCCTTGGTAAAGCCTTTCTCCCGAAGCGACGCGAACAGCGTTCCCACCTTGCGCTTGCTGCCCACCATCCCCACATACGACGCGTTTTTTGAAAGCGCAGCCTCAAGCGCCTCCCCATCGTACGCATGGCCGAAGGTCGCAATCACGAAGCAGCATCCCTCGGGCACGTCCAGCTCCTTCACGCCCTGATAGAAATCCTCCACATGCACAAAGGTATCGGCAAGCTCGATCTTATCCTGTATGTATTCGTCCGGACGCGTATCCACCAGCGTAACATCGTAGCCGCAGAACTGCGCCAGCTTAATAAGCGCGCCGCCCACATGCCCCGCGCCGCACATGATCAGCTGCGGCTTAACGCGGTACACCTCGATAAACATCGTGACGTTCCCGCCGCAGGACATGCCGATGCCCGATCCTTCCTCCAGCAGCGTGTATTCCTTGCAGGCGTTCGCGCCCGACGCGATGCACGCGACAGCGTCCGCGGCAGCCATGCGCTCCACGCGCCCGCCGCCTACCGTGCCGATGGTTTTGCCGTCTGCAAACACAAGCATCTTGCCGCTTTCGCGGGGCGTCGAGCCCTCCGCCTTGATGATGGTCGCCACGGCATAGTTCTTTTTGCTTTTTCCGGCCTTGAGTTGTTCAATCAGTATTTCCTGCTGCGTCATTGGCGCGTCCTCCCGCATAGAATTTCTGTTTTTGATTATAGCATACGCATATTTACAAAACAACGCGAATTGCTTTCTTTCGCAATTCGGTGTTGACAGCGCTGATCGCGCACCCTTACTATTATAAACAAGAAATGCAACGGAGGATCGGGTAAGCATATGAAAATCGGCGCGGTGGTAACGGCGGCGGGCATGTCCTCCCGCATGGGCGAATTTAAGCCCATGCTTCTCTTGGGCGCGATCAGCGCGGCACAGCGCGTCGTGTCCACCCTGCGGCAAGCGGGCGCGGAGCCTGTCGTGGTCATCACCGGAAATCAAGCGGAGTCGCTTGAGCATCATCTAGCTAAGAGCGGCGCGATCTTTTTGCGAAACGAGGCTTACGCGCAAACGGACATGTTCGCTTCCGCACGGCTGGGGCTTGCCTATCTTGCGGACAAATGCGATCATGTACTCTTTACGCCCGTGGACGTGCCGCTTTATACGGCGGATACCGTAAAGCGCCTATTGGAAGCTGAGGGCGACATGATCGTGCCCGTATGCAGGGGAACGAGCGGACATCCGGTGGTGTTTTCCGCCGCCGCCATCCAACAGCTCCTTGCGTATACGGGAAGCGAAGGACTGCGCGGCGCCGTAAAGGAAGCCGCCATCACGCCCGTCTATGTAGAGGTCGAGGACGCGGGCACCCTATATGATATGGATACCCCAACGGATTACGCGCAGATGCTCGCCTATCACAACAGCCAGCTTTTGCGTCCCGTGCTCGATGTGCGTCTTTCACGGGAAGCCGATTTCTTCGACGCGGGAACGGCGCGCTTTCTTGCTTTGATCGAAGAAACGCACTCCGTGCGCACCGCGTGCGAACGCATGAGCATATCCTACAGCAAGGCTTGGATGCTGCTTGACGATATCGAGCGCAACTACGGCGCGCCCGCCGTTTTGCGAAAGCGCGGCGGAAAAGCGGGCGGCGCTTCCGCCCTCACCGAGGAAGGGCAGAAGCTGCTCGCCCGCTATACGGCCTTTGAAGCAGCCTGCAAGGCTGCCGCCGAAGGCTTATTTGAAGAATATTTCGGAGACAGAAGCCTATAACGCCGCTTCCAAGCGTTCCCGCACGGCCTTGAGAAACGCCGCCGTGCTGACGGCTTGGCACGTTTTCTCCTCCGCAAGTCCCGCCAGATCCTTTGTCATCACGCCGTCTTCAAGCGCTTGCAGGGCGGCTTTTTC
>JAQVRG010000256.1 GCA_028701165.1 Eubacteriales bacterium
GCTCGCTTCGATGCGCGCCTGCTTGTTTGCAAGGTCTACGGCGGCTTTAACGCCAACGATCTCGTTGAGCGCCTTTTCCAACCGTCCCGAACAATGCTCGCACATCATGCCGTCGATCTTCATGGTATACATACTTTTTTCCTCCTCCTCATTTTGTGTGCTTATCGAAACGTCGATTATGGCGGTTTGTGAACGCTCCGCACTGCGCGGCTTAAAAAAGCGAAGCCGTAAGGCGTTAGAAACCACGAAAAGGCTGCTCAGGCTCATGGCGGCCGCTCCAAACATAGGGCTTAAGCGCCAGCCGAACGCGGTGTAGAACACGCCGGCGGCCAGCGGTATGCCACAAAGGTTATAGAAGAAGGCCCAAAACAGGTTTTCCTTGACGTTGCGAATCACCGCCTTGGATAGATCGATCGCCGTAACGACGTCCATCAGATCGCTTTTCATCAGCACCACGTCCGCGCTTTCGATGGCGACGTCCGTGCCAGCGCCTATGGCGACGCCCACATCGGCTTTGGCGAGCGCCGGCGCGTCGTTGATCCCGTCGCCTACCATGGCGACGATCTTGCCTTGAGCTTGCAGCTTGGCGATCTCACGCTCCTTGTCCGCGGGAAGCACGCCGGAGACGACCCTGTTTGCGCCGACGCGGCGCTGTATGGCGCGCGCGGTCTTTTCATTGTCGCCGGTCAGCATCACGACTTCGACGCCCTCCTTTTGCAAAGCGCTGATCGCCTGCGCGCTGGTCGGCTTTACGGTATCCGCTACGGCGATCACGCCGAGCATGCGCTTATCGTCCGCGTCCGCAAAAAAGAGCGGCGTATTTCCGTCCTCGGAAAGGGCTTCGGCAACGCCTTCGCAGCCTTCCAAGGGAACGCCTCGTTCTTGCATCATGGCGGCGTTCCCCGCGATGCAAAGAACGGGCGCGCCGCTATGTATAGCCGAGCTTGCAACGACCGCCTGTACGCCGCGCCCGGGAACGGTGAGAAAATCCGACGCTTCGGAAAGCGCGAGAGAGCGCGCTGCCGCCGCCGTGATAACCGCCTCGGAAAGGGGATGTTCGCTGCCTTTTTCCAACGTGGCCGCCAAGCGCAGCAGCGAATCCTCGCTCATGCCGACGGGAACGATTTTCGTAACGACGGGCTTGCCTTCTGTTATGGTGCCGGTTTTATCCAGCACGACGGTCTGGATATTGTGCGTGATCTCCAAGGATTCGCCCGATTTGATGAGGACGCCGTTTTCCGCGCCTTTGCCCGTACCGACCATCAATGCGACGGGCGTTGCAAGACCCAGCGCGCAGGGGCAGGATATCACCAGCACGCAGATGGCGCAGGAAAGCGCGAACTCCGCGCCCGCCCCGCAGAAAAGCCAAACAACGCCGGTCAGCAGCGCGATTCCCATCACGATAGGCACGAACACGCCCGCGATCTTATCCGCAAGCTTTGCGATGGGCGCTTTGCCGGCGTTGGCGTCCTCGACCAGCCGGATGATTTGGCTTAACGTGGTGTCCTCGCCGACCTTTTGCGTTTGCACGCGGATGAACCCCGTTTTGTTGATCGTAGCGGCGATGACCGTATCGCCGGCGGTTTTTTCGGCCGGAATGCTTTCGCCGGTGATCATGGATTCGTCAACGCCCGTGCTGCCCGAAAGGATCAATCCGTCTACGGGTATGCTGCCGCCGGGCTTGACCTGCACCACGTCGCCTACCTGTACGTCCTCAACGGGGAGCTCCGCGACGCCGCCGTTGCGTTCGACCATGGCGGTCTTGGGACGAAGATCCATGAGCCTTGCGATCGATTCGCTTGTTTTTCCTTTTGAGCGCGCTTCAAGGTATTTGCCAAGATTGATGAGCGCGAGTATCATAACGGCGGACTCAAAGTAGAGATCGTGGTAGTAGGCGTGTACGAGCTGCATATCCTGCGTGCCTAAGCCATAGCCCATCCTGAATATAGCGAAAACGCCGTAGAGCAGGGAGGCGGAGGAGCCTACGGCGATCAGCGTGTCCATATTGGGCGCGCCATGCAGGAGCGCGCGAAAGCCGTTGCGGTAATAGGCTTTGTTGACGACGAGCAGCGGAAGGCAAAGCAAAAACTGCGCGAAAGCGAAGCCGACCGCGTTTTCCATGCCGGATAAAAAGCCGGGCAGCGGCAGGCTGACCATGTGACCCATGGAGATATACATGAGCGGAAGCAAAAGCGCGAAGGAAAGGATGAGGCGCTTTTTCATCGCCGCTTCTGCACTTTGGGTAGGGGAGGGCGCGTCCGCGCGCACAGCCGCGCGCCCGGCGGGGGACGCGGCGTACCCGGCGTCCGTTACGGCCGCCATAACGCCGCTTTCCGATATTATCTTCTCGTCATACTCCACAAGCATGCTGTTGGTGAGCAGGTTTACGCTCACAGCCTTTACGCCGTCGCGTTTTCGCACGGTGTTTTCTATGCGTGCGGAGCAGGCGGAGCAGCTCATGCCGGTAACGTCAAATTTCTGTTTCATAGTCGTCTGTTAGTATGGCCAGCGCGGCATGGTCGGTATGCGAAGGCCTCTCCTTGCAATCAAGTATATCCGCCCCCCTTTGCTTTCGCAAGCGAAAAGTACTTGCGTGATTCGATAAAAACCTTACAATAATAGAGGAAGAAAACAGACGAAGGAGGTGGGCGCGATGCGCCGTGCGGCGTTATGGTTTATGCAGGCCTTGCTTTGCGTTATGCTCTTAGGCTGCAACGCGCAGGCGGATATACGGGAACAGGTGCTGCTGATCGATATCACGGCGTCGCCCGCGCCCGCCGCTTCAAGCCCAGCGCCCGCGACGGAGGCTCTGCCGCAGCGCACGCCTACAGAAACGACTGTGCCAACGACTATGCCTGCATCCGTGCCTTCGATGGAACCAACGGCGTCGCCCACGCCCATACCCACACCGGCGCCGACGTTTACGCCTACGCCCACGCCTACGCCCACGCCCACGCCGACGCTTACGCCCACGCCGGAGCCGACAAAAACGCCGGAGCCCGCGGAGAAAGAGAAGCAAGAGGAAACGACGATGAAAAGCGACGCGCTGGAAGGAAAGGTCATTGGCCTAGACGCGGGCCATCAGCTGCACGCAAACAGCGAAACGGAGCCTGTAGTGCCGGGGTCAAGCGAGGGTAAGAAAAAGGTATCCTCG
>JAQVRG010000257.1 GCA_028701165.1 Eubacteriales bacterium
GCATCCCGCACAGCGGGCGCTCACCTTCGCTCTGTCACAAGCCAAGTGCGCTTCGCGCTTTGGCCGGTGAGGCACGGGAAAATAAGCGGTTGAAGCATACCAAAGCAAAAAGCATGGCGCGTTGCGTTACCTATTTTCCCGGGTTCGGCGCACAAGGTCGTTTATCGTCGGCGCGAACGCCTTCCTCAAACTCCCTGTGCTTGAA
The DNA here is from genome assembly GCA_028701165.1 of Eubacteriales bacterium. Classification (GTDB taxonomy): domain Bacteria; phylum Bacillota; class Clostridia; order Christensenellales; family CAG-138; genus JAQVRG01. Next base: position 206 of record JAQVRG010000257.1, read on the forward strand.
GAGCTCCGGTTCGCTGCATCCCGCACAGCGGGCGCTCGCCTTCGCTCTGTCACAAGCCAAGTGCGCTTCGCGCTTTGGCTGGCAAGGTATGGGAAAATAAGCGGTTGAAGCATACCAAAGCAAAAAGCATGGCGCGTTGCGTCATGCTTTTTGCTTTGGTATCCGGCAGCTACCTATAAAAATAGGGAAGAACTGTGTTTTCTTGTGCGGAAATCAGCCTGTATATCTACGTTTTACTGACAGGCGGAAACGCGCAAATTCTCCGCAGAGTTGCCAAAAGGTTGCCACGCCGTGATGAAAATAACCGTCATAAATAAACCCCCGCAAGGGCGCGCCACAGGTCTGCCATCTGCGATATCGACATGGAGAAATAAATACGCAGATGTTATCCGTTGCGGTTTGCTGTTTTTTTACGTATCGTGATATCATGCTTCTTCAACACGATATGTATCGCCTTCCGATTATTCCTCAGCATCTGATCTACCGCCGCCTCAACAGTCTTTATCTCATAGGGAAGAATAACGCAATAGTAGACATTGATTGTTTTTTTTAAGAATACAATTACTATTTTTGCAATTAAATATGTAATAGCCAACCATATAGCTGTAAAAACAAATATGTAAATTAGTTCAATAAAAGGAGCTTTACTAATAGCTGTAATGTAAATATAGAACGTCTTCGATTCTACTATCTTTACACTTGCCGTAATCTCTCCCCTGGCATAGTTTTCAAGCAACAGAGTGATAAACAAAGATATCACACCGGAGAAAAAAGCAGGAAATGCATTCGCAAAAGTTATCTCGGAGCCTTTTGCTTGCCTTAGCCATTTAACAAGTCCTTTAAAATCACCCACCTTTTGTTTAATTAGGCATTCCTGAAAAATTATCTTCTTAGTGTCCTTTATTCGTTTTTCTAAACTGTTATGTTTATCTTGTGCTTTAAATATATCATTCCCGCTTATCACGTACACATACCTCACAATAATAGATTAATTCTATTTATATAATAATATTAGTCCATTAGCAAGAATAAAAAAACCTGTTAGCATAACGTCAACAGGGTAAACACTGAAAAACACTCTTGTTGCTACGTTACTCTTCCAGCTCTTCATTCACTTCCGGCAATCCTGCCACGCTTGTCAGCAGCGACAGTCCGCCAGCCAGTACAGACGCGCTGCCCACCATGACCCAGTTGACGCCCGAGATAACCGCGCCGGTGCCGATCGTTGCGATTGCCGTCTGCGCGACGGTCTTAAGTGCGCGGACGCCCGCCGCTTTCCACCAACGTTTAGCTTTTGTACTCATGATTTTCCTCTTTCTGCCTTTCGGCTATAGCAGTTTTGATAGTGCCCCTATGATGCCGCTGATCACGGCACCGGCTACCATGCCCCACAGCGCGTCATACTTTTTGACAGGGCGCTGTTCCAGCTCGCGCAGGCGCGCTTCCTGATCCTTGGTGTTCTGTGCACCAAACTTCACCAGTTCCGCGAGCTGCGTCACGAGCGTCGTCAGTGTCTTAAGGTCACCCTCAAGTGTGCCAAGGCGCTCTTTGTCCCGTGCGAAACGATCATTACATATCGATGCACGGGCAAAGCGTCGCGTACCCCTTCCCCGTCGGCTTGCCGCCGACATACGTCGGCACTTCGTTGTGGCCGATCACCGCCGACACGGGCAGGTCGTACATCTCCATCAAATCATGCACGAGCCGATACGCCGCCTGCAGCTGATACTCCGTCGGGAGGGTATCCTCGCGCATGTCACCGTCAAAGGCGATCGCAATGGACCGCTGGTTGGCGCCGATCCCGCGCGCATCCTTTGTGAGGCTGTCCTTCACGCCGCCGTGCGCATAGTGTCGTTTGCGGTCTTCAGCTCCGTGTCCTTATCGTCGAACTTCTTCTTGTCCACATAGCCGCCCGCCGCGAGATTTGCGATCTTGATCTTATCAGCGTCGGTTTTCGCTGCTTTGTTATGATCCTCAAGCGATACCGTGCGGCGCCGAGCTCCATGCTCGCCTCCGCCGACATCTCATTCATTACGGCCGCCGTCTCGGTGCGCAGCAGACGCATAGCTGAATACACTCGACCGTGCCCCTGTGATGCAGAAAACTGCTGCACATCACTGATACAGCGGCGCCAACTCTTCCCCGTCGTCACATTCGTTCGAATAATACCGGCAAGCCTGTCGGCCATCGCCTGCGTATCATCCCACACCCGATCTGAAAATGCTTTCCCTTCGTACCGCTCCGCCAGTACATGGTCAATCGAAGATAAGCTGACCTTTGCAAAATCAGCGGCATAGCCGGCTCCCTGTTCAATATCAAAGATCGTCCGATAGTATGACTGCGCACCGGTCTCCCGCAACGCCTCCGTCTGTACGCCGATTTGCCGTTGTGCGACCTTTGCGCATTCGACGCGGATATTATCTTGGAGCACGCGCAGCCGCTTCGCCCTCGCTGCATACGAACCGCTGTTGATCCTAGCTATAAGCTTTCTGCGCAGCTCGGGATCCTCGATTTCGTTCAGCTTTTGCATAAGCTGCATGCGCTGCTTCTTCGATACAGGCTCGGATAGATACTTGCGTGCCTCCTCCGGCGTCAAGTTTCCCTGTTCCATATATCGATCCAGCAACGACGTCATATCCGCCTCGATCTGCGAGAAGGCGTCAACGTACAGCTGAGTTATGCGGCTTGCATAAGCGTCCCCGTACAGCTCCAGCTTGAGCATCCAATTTTTGATGCTTTTGAGAGTTCCAAAAGGTTCATGCCCTTTCGCCCCAATTCTGCGGATATGGTGCTGAACAAATCTTTCACCTCGTTTTCTACCACGCATGGTATCTACCGTGTATGGTATCACCCTGTATGGTAGTTGTCAACGGCTTTTTTATGGTGTGTGGTATCTTTTGTTTACAAACGCAAATATTCACATTATAATTAATTTG
>JAQVRG010000258.1 GCA_028701165.1 Eubacteriales bacterium
CCCTTGGCCAAGCTTCGTATCCGACTATCAAGGCTACCCCATCTTCTACGGTAATTGGATGATCCCGTAAGAAAGGCTTAAACATGCAAAGGCTGCAAAAAAAACTGCACAGCAAACGGGGCGCGAGCATCATGATCGCGCTGCTCTTCTTCCTCGTATGCCTCATGGTGGGCGGCGTGGTTCTTACGGCCGCCGCCGCTAACGCGGGCCGTCTTGCGCATCTGCGGCAGGATCAGCAAAGCTACTTTATCCTAAGCGCCGCCGTCCGCCTGCTGCGCGACGATTTGCAGGGCGCCGTATATACCGTAAAGGAAACCAAGACGGGCAGCGCCAATGCAAAGGTGGAATACGCCGATCCCAAAGCCGACGCCGCCTTACAAAACGTTTACCTGAAAACGCAGCTATGCGCTTGGGCTAAGGAGGTCTATAACGGCAAGCGGGATCAAAACAAGGCGATTTCCTTCACTATAAAAAGCAACAACGGACGCACCGTTTTCGCAACGGCATACATGCAGGGCAAGGGCGGCGCAGCGCCCTACAGCGTGGAAGCCTTCTTCCTTCTGCCCGCAAAAGAAGGCGATACCGCCACACCCGATAAAAACCATTATGATATGCGGCTTTACATTCCCGCTGCGCTTACCCTGCGCGAGGACGCTTCCATGACGGTTGTAAACGGCAAGGAGACGCCGACCGTTTTGACCGTCACGACCGTGACCTTCGGCGCGGGCGTGATCAGCCAAGCGGAGGAAGACGCATGAAGGCCATACGCTCAAAACTGTATACGCGCCGCGGCGAAACGCTGGTGGAAACGCTCGCCGCCATTCTTCTGCTCGCCCTCTCCGCCGCCATGCTCGCCATCATGGTCAGTACCGCCATCAAGATCAATAAGGAGACCGCTTTGGCAAGCGCGATGCTCTATCGTGAGATCTCCATCGCCGAACAGGGCGCGAAAACCGGCAGCGTTCCCGTGACCGTGCAGTTTAACGGCGCACGGGTCCGCATCACCGCCGACTATACCGGTTCCGCAAACGAGCTGTATACCTACGCGCGTCCTGCAAAGGAGGCGAAGTAGCATGCGAAAGAAGCTTCGCTCTCAACGCGGCATGACCCTGATGGAGGTGTTGTGCGCCATCGCCGTGATGGGGCTTTTGACGGCGGCCATCGCCTTTGCGCTGCCCGCTACCGCCTCCACCTACAAAAGCCTCACCTCGGGGTCCGAGGCAAGCGTGCTCTGTTCGACGCTGAGCGAGGCCGTATCGCAGGAACTTCGCTTTGCGTCCAACATTCGTCCCCTGCCCGGGGCTTCGTTTGCCGACGCCGGCAGCCCCTTTCTTTACGACAGCCAGCGCTTTGGCCCAAGCGTACAGCTAAGCGTCTGTACGATCGACAACGTCGCCTGCGTAGCGCTTCAATCCGCACAGGATAAAGACGCCGCGCCCGTTCCGCTTATCAGCGCGGGCGCTTATACCAGCAGCTTAACGTCGCAGGGCGGTTCCGATACCCGATTCGTATATCTGCCGGAAAAAAAGCTTTTCTATGTAGCGCTCACCGTGTTCAACCCGCAAACGCAAAGCTATGTATGGAACGAGTTCTATGTCCGCCCGCTCAACCCGCCGGCGGACGTGGATTAACCTTACAGGAAAGGAGCTGCACCATGCGCAAACCCGCACGTTTTCGCCGAGGCTTCACGCTCATGGAGCTGCTTGTCGCCGTAGCCGCCGTCGGCGTTCTTTTGGGCATCGGAATACCGACGTTTCAAAACGCCCAAACCAAATCACAGGCGGAAAGCTGCACCGCACAATGCCTGGCGCTTGAAAACGCCGCGAATTCCGCCGCAATGACGGCCGTCGGCTCCGATAAGCCCCCTGCGGACAACAATCCGCTGGATACCTTCTCCAACCGGCCGCTTGAGGGCGACGACGCGATCAAAAAAGCGCGTCAAGCTTTAGAAGACCTCCCGCAGGATTATCTAACCATCTGCCCCAGCGGCGGGGATATCGCCGTATACCCCGATCTCTCCGGCAATATCCATTTGGTATGCTCTATCCACGGGCAGGGCGTAATGCAGTATTTCGATCCCACCCGCTCCATCCGCGACGGCTTCGATAAGGTCGTCGCCAACGGCGCCAATGTCTCCGCACGCATCGACTCCACCTCCACGCTGGGGCCTAACATCAATATCATGTTTCCCTACCTGCCAAGCTATGGCTCCCACAACATCGCCACTTGGGCGACCAAAAACGATTCGTCGGCAAAAAAAATACAGTATGTCGTGTGGTCGGATATCGATATCAAGACGCTGAAAAAAGGCGACGTTATTCCCGTCATGCGCTTTAATATCGACAGCAACACATACGAGGTTTGGGAGATGCCTGTCAAGATATCCACGGATAACAACGAAGTTTACAATGTCTTGGATTTTGACAGGGGCAAGGAATGCAAGCAAAGCAGCCAAGCCGACAAAGCGGATCTGACATTTTTCAACGCCATGCGATGGTACGACGAGGTGAAAAGCACCAAGGGATAAAAGCCTGTGCCCATCTCCTTCATCAGCGGCAGGCGTATGGCGTACCGTAAGCATCTGCTTAAAAGCGTTGGCTTACCGAACATCCGCTTTCACGACCTGCGACATACATACGCAACCTTGATGCTTCGAAACGACATTCCAGCGAAAATCGTTTCCTCCATACTAGGACATTCCAACATCGCCATTACGCTGGATACCTATTCCCATGTTATCACGGAGATGCAACAGCCAGCTATCAGCGTAGTGGATAGAATTTTTGAGGATTTGAACGGGCAAGATTAGCACCAAAATTGCATATTGGGTAGAAGAATGGTAGAAAACCAAGATTACACAGTTGTTGTCCGCAACCTCTCCAAACATGAAAAAGTCCCGAAGATTCGGGACTTTTTGGCGGAGAGAAAGGGATTCGAACCCTTGATGACATTCCTGCCATACACGATTTCCAGAGATTTAACTAAAGTTCTTTCTTAATACAAAGCAATTTCTGTGTGTATAATAAACGATTCTCCTTATTACTTACAGGGTATCCTTCATGCCACCGGAATTTTGGTACTCGTATACAAATGAATCCAGCGCGTGGTATTTTTTTGACTTCAGGCTGGGCGCGTAT
>JAQVRG010000259.1 GCA_028701165.1 Eubacteriales bacterium
TTCCGATCTATAGAAGGATGCAAACAAAACAGCGCCCCGGAAACCGCTTCCGGGGCGCTGTTTGATAGACGAAAAAATCCGGGGTTCGGGGAACCGCGGGTTCCCGGAGGCTTTATTCGCAAGCGGCGACATATGCGCCGCGCGCGAATGACCTTTGTCGAATGCGCGAAGCGCTTATTGCGGCTTATAGGCGTCCTTGAGAATCGTAAAGTCGGCATACGGTATAACGACCTCGATCATGCCCGCCGCGTGGCTTGCGATCTCGGAGTCGTTGATCACGATGACGACGCCCTCGTAGGTGAGGTAGAAGCAGCCGTCCTCGTCCACGATGTCGGGAAGATACGCCTCGTAGCCGTCAAACAGGCCAAGCGCCGTGTACTGCGGCTCCTTGAGCGCCGTTTTGAGATAGTCCAGAACGAACGCCTCCGCCTCCTTCTCCGTGACGGTCGTGATATCTTCCAAATCGAGCTTTTTGCCCGTAGCGATGTCGAAGCTCACGCCCTCGCGCAGCGACGTGCCGTGCGCGCCACCCAAATAGATGTAGCTGTCGGAAAGAAAGCTGACGACTGATTGATCGCAGCGCGCCACCGAATAGACCGTCTCATAGGCGTAGGTGGGGAAATCGTCCGTGCCGCGAAGCGCGCGGTCCTCGCGTGCCTCCGCCGCGTATTCCTTACAATTCTCGTCAAAATCGCGTTTTTCCTCGGCGAACGCCGCGTTGATCTTTGCCGCCGCCGCCTTGTTGGGAAGCGTCACAACGGGAAACGCGGACTTGGCGTCGATGAGCGTCGCGCCGTCGTCGTCCTTCTCGGACTGCGTCTGCGTATCCAGCGTATAGGATAGCGCCTGCACGTCGGACGCGGCGACGCTGGGCGCGGCGACGGGCTGTGCGGGCTGTTCCGGCTGTGCGGGCTGCTCCGGCTGTGCGGGCTGTGCGGGCTGTTCCGGCTGTGCGGGCTGTTCCGGCTGCGCGGGCGCGCAGGCAGCCGCGCAAACAAGAAGCAGGCATACGGTCAAATATAGTAAAAGGCGTTTCATCAAACTCACGTTCCTTCCTGCACCCAAATCCGGTGCAATGGTTTATACGTCAACGGCCTCGCTTTGTTGGGGCGCATCCTCTGCGTCCGAGACCGTATCGCCGTCAAGCGCCGCTTCCGCGGGCGGTTCGGCCAAGGCGTCCTCGGAAGGCTCACCCACCGCTTCGGCGGGGGACGCCGCAGCGGCTTCGTCGGGCGCTTGGGCATGGATCACAGCGGGCGCGTCGGCCGCGGGCGGTATGTCGTCCACCTCCTCCGGCGTCTTTTCGGTGGAGGGCAGCATAAGCGGCGCGTTTTTGAGCGCCTCCTCCTGTGCCTTGATGCCAGCCGCGCGCCTTTGCGCCGCGCGGTTTAGCTTGGCGTAATAGGTATAGAGAAAATCGAGCTCCCGTTTCAGCTTACAAAGCAGCAGCCCCGCGCAGAACAGCGTCGCGCCGTAAAGGAGCATGCAAAGCGCGGGCAGCGGATGCGGATACATCCAAGCGGCCGTGGCGAGCGCAAGCGCGCCCATCACGAGCGAAAGGATCGCAACGAAGCCTGCGGGCGAGCGCTGTGCGGCGTTGCGTTTTTCCATGGCGGACAGGCGCTGCAAAAAACCGGCGAGCAGGCAGTAGCGCAGCGTAAAAAACAGCATGAGCACGGCGGCCGCAACGGCGACGATCGTAACGGCGCGGATGGAAAGTGCGCTTAGGCTTGTGGCGGCGCGTGCCATGACGGAAAAATAGCCGCCGCTAAGCGACGCGGCGATCCGGTGAAGGCTTGCAAGCACCGTGCTGTTGCTAAAGAGCACCACGATGAGCACCGCCGCCATCAGAAGGCACGCCATAACGGCGACCACGGCCTCCGCGATGGGAAGCGCCCGCGCGGCTCTGATAAGACCCGGCTTGAGGAAGCCCTTTCGACCCTGCGCGTACAGCAGCCACAGCACGACGCACGCGAACAGGCATAAAAGCGTCATGAGCGCGCCGGGTATGCTCCAGTAAAGACCCGCTTCACCGTAAAGCTCATAGAGCGCGGCGGCGCGCGAAAACGTAAAGAGCGTTAAAAAGCAGGCGAGCAGCAGCGTAAACACGCTCCCCGCCACCTCCGAGAGCATATGGCGCAGATCGAGGAAATCCGCCTGTAAGGGCGTGGAGCCGTTGGTGTTTTCCATGGTGTGCACACTCCTTTTGTAAAATTACGGGCGCAGGCGTATGTCGGCGCCTTTGAGCTCAAAAACCGTGGTCAGCCGCGGCGATACGATGCGGGAATACAGCCGTTCGCCATACAGCGCGCGGATGCGCGAAGGCGAGAGATTGGAAGCAAACAGCGTCGGGCGCTTGAGGCTTTGGCGCTCGTTGAGGATGGAGAACAGCGTGTTTACCGCCACGTCCCCCATGGCGGGCTCCGTGCCCAAATCGTCAACGATGAGAAGATCGGGCGTGGTGTAGTCGTCGGGACGCTCCCGCGCTTGGATGCGCGCCATCACGTCGGCGATGAGCTTGTAGGCGGTCTGGTTGAGCACGCTGTAGCCGCGCTCGATCACGCGGTGCGCGATGCAGTTGAGCAAAAAGGATTTGCCCAAGCCGCTCTCCCCAAATAAAAGTATGCCCCGTCCGGCGTTGGGAAAACCCTCGGCGAAGGCCGCGCAAGCGTCGCGTACCATCACGGTGCCTTTTCGCTGCTTTTCGTCGGGGAAGATATCCTCCCGGAAGGCTTCAAAGCGCTCCTCCTCGCGGAGGTTCGCGTTGGAATAATTCTCCTGTATGATGCGCTGGCGCATGCAGCTGCAAAGGGTCAGCGTAGCGTCGCCTACAAGCCCCTTATCCTCGCAGAGCGGGCAGGCAAAGCGCGGCTTGTGTATATCGCGCGGCAGATTGAGGCTGTCCAGCAGCGCGTTTTGCTCCGCTTCGAGGTTTTCAAGCGCCGTCACATAGGGAAGGGAATCCTCCTTGCCCTCGCTCATGCGGGCGCGCCCCAGCGCAAACACCGCGCTGAGCCGCTCCTTTTCGATCTGCGCTAACCGCGGAGAACGCGCGTAGGCTTCGCGCACCGCCTCGTCGCGCTCGGCGATGGCGCGGCGGCGTTTCTGTTCGTATTCCTCCTTGATGGCT
>JAQVRG010000016.1 GCA_028701165.1 Eubacteriales bacterium
GGAGGAAAGGCAAAAATGGCAAAGGCAAAATTTGAACGCACAAAGCCCCATGTAAACATCGGCACCATCGGTCACGTAGACCATGGCAAGACGACGCTGACAGCGGCCATCACGATGGCGCTGAGCCAGGACGGCAAGGCGGCCGCCATGCAATATGACGAGATCGATAAGGCTCCCGAAGAGAAGGCGCGTGGCATAACGATCAACACGGCGCACGTGGAGTACGAGACCGACAAGCGTCACTATGCGCACGTGGACTGCCCGGGTCACGCGGACTATGTTAAGAACATGATCACCGGCGCCGCGCAGATGGACGGCGCGATTCTGGTCGTGAGCGCGGCGGACGGCCCGATGCCCCAGACCCGTGAGCACATCCTGCTCGCGCGTCAGGTTGGCGTGCCCTACATCATCGTGTTCATGAACAAGACGGATCAGGTAGACGATCCCGAGCTTCTCGAGCTTGTGGAAATGGAGATCCGCGACCTTCTGAGCTCCTACGATTTCCCCGGCGACGATATCCCCATCATCAAGGGTTCGGCGCTGCTGGCGCTGGAGGACTTGCAGGCGGGCAAGATCGCCAAGGAAGACCCGAACTGCGCTTGCATCTTCGAGCTGATGGACGCTGTGGACAGCTACATTCCCGAACCGCAGCGCGCGTCCGACAAGCCGTTCCTTATGCCTGTTGAGGACGTATTCTCCATCACCGGCCGCGGCACCGTGGCCACCGGCCGTGTCGAGCGCGGTACGGTTAAGGTACAGGATACCGTCGAGATCGTCGGCCTTACCGACGAGACCCGTTCCACCGTCGTCACCGGCGTTGAGATGTTCCGCAAGCTCTTGGATCAGGCGATCGCGGGCGACAACATCGGCGTACTGCTTCGCGGCGTACAGCGCAACGAGATCGAGCGCGGTCAGGTTCTTGCGAAGCCCGGCTCCATCAAGCCGCACACGCACTTCAAGAGCGAAGTGTACGTGCTGACCAAGGAAGAAGGCGGCCGTCACACCCCGTTCTTCACGGGTTATCGTCCGCAGTTCTACTTCCGCACGACGGACGTTACCGGCACCATCAAGCTGCCCGACGGCGTTGAGATGGTTATGCCCGGCGACAACATCGCCATGGAGATCACTCTGATCACCCCCATCGCTATGGACGAGGGTCTGCGCTTCGCTATCCGCGAAGGCGGCCGTACCGTCGCTTCCGGCGTTGTGGCGAGCATCGTAGAGTAACAGTTTCGAAGCCGTGGCAAGCCACGGCTTCGATTTTTCACAGGGCGCTTGCACCTTCGGTGCGGCCAGCGCCCCGTGCAGAGAAATCCTTGCTGCGCAAGGGCTTCCGAATCTGACGCACATGTCGTCAGATTCGGTTGAAAGTCAAAGAGTGCGGCTCTTAACAATCCCCAAAGGGTTTTTCGATGCTTTAAGCGGCTTGGGCATTCGCCTAGGCCGCTTTTAATTCACTCTATCGAATTTATACGCTTAATGATACCAAAGACCGATCAGTACGCCCATAGCGCCGCCCACAACGACCTGAAGCGGCGTGTGGCCAACAAGCACTTTAAGCTTATCCAGCTCCGGCAGGTCGGGATCGTTAATGGTTTTATCCAAAAAATCATAGAGGTTAATGATCGCCTCCGCCTGTTTGCCCGTTTCAAAGCGTACGCCGCGCGCGTCATGCAGCACGACGACGGCCAAAAGGAAGGAGATGGTAAAAGGGAAGGAACCCACCCCGTAATCGATACCCGTGGCGACGACCAGCGCGCATACCGTCGCCGCGTGCGAGCTTGGCATGCCGCCGGAGCCGACAAGACGCTCCAGCCGCCACTCGTGATTGAGAAAGCCGTTGAGCAAAAGCTTTACGAACTGCGCGGAAAACCACGCGATACCCGCGCTTACCAAGATGCGGTTTCCAAAGAGAGCCCTAAAAAAGTCCGACAACATGTGCGATAACCCACCAACTTGTATTGTATATTTATCATACGACGCGCGACGAAAAATGGCAATGTAAACTTGAAAAAAAAGCGTGGGTATGATATCCTCAAATATATTTTGCAATACTTTGCGACTAAGGAGATATCCAAAATGAAGAATGTGTACGATGTGTTGAGCGAACGCGGCTATATTGCCCAGTGTTCCCACCCGGAGGAGCTCCGCGAGCTTTTGGGCAAGGAGAAGATCACCTTTTATATCGGATACGATCCTACGGCGGACAGTCTGCACATCGGGCATTATGTGGCCTTGATGACCATGGCGTATATGCAGCGCGCGGGGCATACGCCCATCGTGCTCCTAGGCGCGGGCACCGCGATGGTTGGCGATCCTTCCGGTAAAACGGATATGCGTCGCATGCTTACCGCGGAGGAACTGGATCATAACGCTGCCTGTTTCCAATCCCAAATGGAGCGTCTGCTTGATTTCAGCGATGGCAAAGCCATCATTGCCAACAATGCCGAATGGCTTCGCCCCTTGAATTTTTTGGAGTTCATGCGCGATATAGGCTCGCTTTTCTCCGTCAACCGCATGCTCACGGCGGAATGCTATAAGCAGCGCATGGAACGGGGGCTTACCTTCTTTGAGATGAGCTATATGCTGCTGCAGAGCTATGATTTTCTTGAGCTGAACCGCCGCTACGGGTGCGTGCTGCAAATGGGCGGCGACGATCAGTGGAGCAATATCCTAAACGGCGCGGATTTGATCCGCCGCAAGGAGCAAAAGCCCGCCTTCGCGCTCACGAACCAGCTTCTTTTGACGCACGAGGGCAAGAAGATGGGCAAAACCGAAAAGGGCGCGCTGTGGCTTGACAAGACCAAGACCTCGGTATACGACTTCTATCAATATTGGCGCAATGTGGATGACGCGGACGTGGAGACCTGCCTGCGCCTGCTTACCTTCCTCCCGTTGGAGGATATCAAAGGCATGGTGGCGGAAGGGGGCGCAGCGCTCAACGAAGCGAAGCGCACGCTCGCCTACACGCTGACCGCACAGGTGCACGGCGAGGAGGAAGCCGCAAAGGCGCAGAAGGCCGCGGAAGCGCTATTTGGCGGCGGCGGCGATATGGAGCACGTGCCCACGGTGAAGCTGACGGCGGCGGATGTGGAAGCGACGGGGCTTCGCGTGGTGGATTTGCTTGTGGTAAGCAAGCTTTGCCCCAGCAAGAGCGACGCGCGCCGCATGATCCAAGGGGGCGGCGTGAGCGTGGACGATGAAAAAGTCGAAGACGTCGCCGCTTGCGTGGACGCTTCCAAGCTTGGGGACGGCTTGCTGCTGAAAAAGGGCAAGAAGGGCTTCGTTCGCATTCTGGGCGCGTGATGCGCGACTATAAAACGGTGCAAAAGGAAGCGGAGATCGAGATTGTCATCAATAAATCCCGCTTTATCGGCCGGTGCTTCCCCGTCGGGGACGAGGGGGAAGCGCTTGCTGTTCTTGCCGGCATTCGCAAGCGGCATTGGGATGCCTCCCACAACTGCTTTGCTTACCGCATCGGCGAAACGGGCGCTGCGGCGCGCTTTTCCGACGACGGGGAGCCGGGAGGGACGGCGGGCAAGCCCATCATGGACGTGCTGCTTGGCAAGGATATCGTCAACGTTATGATCGTCGTCACCCGCTACTTTGGCGGGGTGCTCTTGGGCGCGGGTGGGCTGGTGCGCGCCTATTCCCGCGCGGCTGCCGAGGCATGCGGCGCGGCGGGTCTTGCCGCTGTACGCGCGGGCGTTGCGTTGTCCATGACGGTGGATTACAGCCGTTATGGCGTTGTAGAGGGACTGCTGCGCGAACGTGGTCAGATCACCGATACGGAATTCGGCGAAAACGTGACCCTGCGGGCGATGGTGCGTGCACAAGACGCGGCGGACGTGATCGCCGCTGTGGTGGACAAAACGGACGGACGTTGCACGCCTTCGCGCACGGGCGAGGCGTATATGCGCGAGCGGCTGTAGCCGGACACAATTTGTTCAAGGAATTGTTATGGTATTCGGGAAGCATATCGTTTATAATTAGGATGAGTTAATATGATGCTCATCCTAGTTTATTGACGGGGGTAGAAATATAGATGAAATTCGGAATGTTGAAACGCAAGATTTGGGGCGCGGCGCTGATTGTAACGCTATGCCTCGGCGCGTGCGCGCTGACGCGAGCCGCCAGCCTGAACGTGAGCTGCGAGCCGAATGCGGCCACGCCGAATACGCCCGTAACCTTTCATCTTTCGGTTAAAAACGACGGACAATATGTGATGCAGGGAATGAGCCTGCAAACCGATTATTCCGCCTTCCAAGGCGAATTTTCAGGCCCCGGCGCCATTGCGCCGGGAGAGAGCGGCGTATATTCCGGCGTTGTTACCATGACGGAGACGATGCTGGACGTACCCATTACCTTTACGCTACATTGGACGAACGTGGACGCGCCTGCGGAGCAGAGCGCCGATAAGGCCTCGGCTACCATTACCGTACCTACCGGCAGCGGCGCCGTCGCCACGATGGATCCCAACGATCCCAACGCTACGCCCGTACCCGCCCTGCCCGGCGTTATGCCCGGCGCCGACGTTACGGTAACGCGCAAGGCAAGCTCAACGCACGCATCCCGCGGCTAGGTCATCACGCTGACCTACACGGTCGCAAACGGTACCGCCGCGCAGCTTACCGAGCTTTCCATCACGGACAGGGAAATCGCCTCCAAGCCGCTTGTGGAAAAGATCACGGTGGAGCCGGGGACCGTTTACACCTACGAGCATACCTATACCATGGGGAGCGCGACCGTCGCCTCTGTGCCGGTTGTTGCCTATACGGCGGACGGCGTGCAGGGAAGCGTTACAACAACGGAGCTTTCCTTGGGCATGATCAGCACCAAGCTGGACGTACAGGCGGAGCAGGGCGCGCCTACGGCTGAAGGCGTTAATTTTACGCTGTTTCTGATCAACAATGGCAACCAGAAGATCAGCAAGATCAAGATCAAGGACGAGCAGGGCAACAGCGTCAACAGCGATACGTTTGCTTTGTCCGTGGGTGAAAGCCGCACGGTCACCTATTTGGTGCCGAACGAAACGGAGCGCAACGTCGTGTTCTATATCACGGGTACGGACGCGATGGGCGAACCCTATACGGACAACACCTCGACCTATACCGTACACAGGTATGTGGATCCTTCGCAGGTCGGACTGGAGCTTACGGCGTCCGTTACGGAAACGCTGAACGCGCAGGGCAGCATCAAAATACGCTTCCAAATCAACAATACGGGCTCCCTGCCGCTTTCAAACCTCGTTTTAAGCGAAGCGGAGCTTGGCGAGATACGCAGGCAGGAGAGCGTTCCCATAGGGGAAACGGTGCTGGAGGAGACCGTCAATGTCGGCGCGCCGCGCGATCTTATATTCACGGTTAATGTGCAGGACGATGCGCGCAACGATTATACCTACACGGCGAACGTCACGGCGGCAGTCGTGGGCGTGGAGCCGCAGCAGCAGGCGCAGACCGGCACGAATCCCATCGACGATATCGGCGCGATCGGCACGCAGATCGGCAGCTCCGTAAGCGACGCGCTTACCGTGGCGCTGGTCGTTCTCGCGGTGTTGTGCGTGCTTTCCGCGGCGGCGCTTATCACGCTGACCGTGCTGGAGAAGAAAAAACGAGCGGAAGCCGCGCATCGAAAGGCCATGCGCGACCGGCAGATCCGCGCGCAGGCGCGGGCGGAGGCGGATCTTTCGCTTACCCGCGCGATGCCGCCAAGCGCGCAAAGCTATGGCGGTTATGACCCGGGAAATACCATCGTTGCGCCAAGGCAGCCCCAAGAGGGTTACCCGCAGCAGCCCGCCGGCGCTACGCAGCGCTACCAAACGCCGCGCTATCCACGGGACGGCGCGCCGCGGCGCGGAGAATGAGCATGAAAAAGCAGCTTGCCGTATGTATGGCCGCGCTGACGCTTTTTTGTGCCGGATGTAAACAAACGGTGATCGAAGCGCCCGAGCCGGCAGCACAAGCGTCTATCGAAGCCGCGCCCGCCGCGGCGCTGCTGCAATGGCAAATGCGGGAGGAACTTACCTATTTTCCGGAGGGCAGCAGCGCGGATACCGCCGTTTATGTTTTTCAATGCGCCTACCCTTACTTTTCCGGGCCTTGCGAGGTGGAGGCAAATCGGGCTATAGATCGCGCGCTTGAGGAATACCGCGCGACGATCCAGACGGAACGCCTTCCCCTTGCGGACGCAGCCGAGCAGACGGCGCTTCCGTATACGCATGTTGCGTCGCAAATCACGCAGCAGGGCGTTTATACAAACGTGTGCTTTGAGGATGCGTCGGGCTACGGCGAGGAAGAACCGGAACGCGCGTCCTACGCCGTGGTGCTGGACGAAAACGGTGAGGAAACGAATCTGCCCGCGATACTCGGCATGTATATGCCCAGAGCGCTCATCGCGCAGCAGATCTACAATCAAATCGACGCCGCCGATCCGCGGCGTGAGAGATATCACGGCGATTTAACGTTAGAGGATATCGATTTGGCGCTGGATCTGTATAACGGCTTTACCGTTTCGCCGGAGGGCTTTGTGCTGATGCTGCCCTGCGGCACGGTAGAGGATGAATCGTATGGCGTCAGCCGCTTTACGGTAACGGAGGCGTCCCTGTATCCCGATTTTGTCGGCGAGCTTATCGCGGCGGCGGATTATGAAGCGCTGCTGCCGGGGCTGCATACGCTTGCGCGCGCCTGTGGCGCGGAGACGCACAGCTTTGAAGGTACGCCGGACGCGCTGATCGCCACCCTTTTTATGGGGCTGACCTTCGCCGACCGCCCGGCCGAGAACGGTGTGATCAGCGTCCCGCAGGCTGAATATGAGGCCGAGGCAAAGCGATATTTTTCCGCCCTGCCCGACGATCTTACGGGTGGCGACGGCACGGTGCTTTCGGAAGGAACGTATCGCATACCGGTGGTCGCGGTGGCGGAGTACAGGCTGCGCGTAGACGACTGCGTGCAATCGGGAAGCGAGCTGCGCCTGCGCTGCATGCTCTATTACGGTATGCCCGGGAGCGTGGATTGGGGCGAGCTGAGCCCCGTTACGGTAAAGCTGCAAAAAACGGGGAACGGCTACATTTTTACAGGGTTTTTGTTTTCATGACAAGCGGAGGCTTGCATACAATACATCATTACGCGTGAGGCGGGAAGGAAGCAGTATGGTTAACTTTACCCTTTGCATACCCACAAAGACGATTTTCGGCAGGGATACGCAAAAGCGGATCGGCGAGATCGTCAAGGCATACGGATTTGATCGGATTCTGCTGGTCTATGGCGGGCAAAGCGTCAAAAGAAGCGGCTTGTACGACGAGATCACAGCGTCGCTTAAAGAAAACGGCGTCGCGTTTGCACAAAAGGGCGGCGTGCGCCCCAATCCCACCGTGGCCTTTTCGCAGGAAACGGCGGACGCCGCGCGCGATTTCGGCGCGCAGATGCTGCTGGCCGTCGGCGGCGGCAGCGTCATCGATACCTGCAAATACGCGGCGCATGCCGTAGCGAACGGCGTACCCGTCGCAAGGATTCATGATAAAACCGCAGCGGTCGAAAAGACCATGCCCGTGGGCGTGGTGCTTACGATTTCCGCGGCGGGCAGCGAAACGAGCGACAGCGCCGTGCTGACCAACGAAGACACCGGCGTCAAATCCGGCTTGTCCACGCCGCTAAACTACCCGCTTTTTGCCGTGATGAATCCCGCGCTTACCTGTTCGGTTTCGCCCTATCAAACAGCCTGCGGCGTTACGGACATTCTCATGCACACGATGGAGCGCTATATGCGCCTTGACGCGGGCGACCACGCGTTTGTGGACGGCATGTGCGAAACGCTGTGCCGCAGCGTGATCGCGGCGGGACGCGCGGCGCTCAAAAACCCTTCGGATTACGACGCGCGCGCGACGCTGATGCTCGCGGGAAGCTGGTCGCATAACGGTCTGATGGGGGCGGGGAGCGAATATAACATGAGCGCGCACAAGCTGGAGCATGAAATGAGCGCCCTCGATCCGCGCATCGCGCACGGGGCGGGTCTGGCTGTGGTATGGCCGGCTTATCTTACCTATATGATCGATGCGTGCAAGGAAAATCTGCCCCGCTTTGCGCGGTATGCGGCGCAAATATGGGGCTGTGAAGCGGCGGACGACGAGACGCTCGCGCGTATGGGCGTTACGTGCGCAAGGGCGTTTTTCAACGAGATCGGCATGCCCTCGACGCTCCGGGAGGTTGGCCTGTCGGAAACGGATATCGAAAAGATGGCGGATATGGCCACGCAGGGCGGCAAGAACACGATCAAGGCATTAAAGCCCATCACCAAGCAGGACGCCGTCAATATTTACAGGCTTTGCCTATAAGGGGGAACCATGGGAAGAATGAACCTGCTCAACAATGCGATCGCGCCCACGGGACAGGTGGAGGGTTTTTGCATTTTAAAGAGCGTGCAGCAAAAGACCAACGCCAAGGGCGCCGAGTATTTGGATATGATCCTGTGCGACGCAGGCGGCGAGATCGACGCGAAGCTTTGGGATTATGCGCCGGAAACGCACGGCGTTTACGCGGCGGATACCGTGATCAAGGTGCGTGCCACCATCAACGTGTGGAAGGACAGCGAGCAGCTCAAGATCGATAAGATCCGCAACACGCGCGAAGGCGACGACGTCGATATGGCGGCGCTGGTGCCCTGCGCGCCGCTGCCCCCCCAGCAGATGTACGACGAGCTGTACGGATGCGCGGAAAACTTCCGCGACGCGGATCTCAAGATGCTGACGCAATACATACTGCGCGAGAACAAGGAGCGCGTGCTCAAGTATCCTGCGGCGCTCAAGCTGCATCACGCGCTTCGCGGCGGGCTTTTATATCATACAAGCACCATGCTCCAAGCCGCGGAGGGCATATGCGACGTATATAAGGCCATCTATCCCACGCTGAGCAGGGAGCTTGTCTATGCGGGCGTGATCCTTCATGACATTGCCAAATGCGACGAGCTGGAGGTGGGCAATATGGGCCTTGCGACGGCCTACAGCACGCCGGGTCAGCTGGTGGGGCATATCAATATGGGCGTGGCGATGGTGGAGCGCGCGGCGGCGGAGCTGATGATCAACGATACGACCAAGCAGCTTGTCGAGCACATTCTGCTTTCGCATCACGGCGTGCCGGACTACGGCAGCCCCAAATCCCCGATGTTCCCCGAGGCGGAGATCGTAAGCACGCTGGACGTGCTGGATTCCCGGCTCTTTGAAATGTATGACGCGACGGACGCCATTGCCGTAGGCGATTTTTCCGACCGGCAGTGGGCTTTGGATAACCGGCAGATCTTTAAGCACGGGCATGTGTAGGGATCGAGAAAATACGATGGAGAAATAATGTATGTGTGGTGTTATAGGTTATGTGGGCGGCAAACAGGCCGCTCCCCTTATGTTGGACGCATTGGAGAAGCTGGAGTATCGCGGCTATGATTCCTCCGGTATCGCCGTTTGCGGCGCAAGCGGCATACAGCTTGCCAAGCGCAAGGGCAGGCTTTCCGTTTTACGCGCGTGCACGCATGACGGTGCGGATCTGCCCGGATGCACGGGCATCGGACACACGCGCTGGGCGACGCACGGCGAACCCAGCGACGTTAACGCGCATCCGCATCTTTCCCGCAGCGGCAAGGTGGCGCTGGTACATAACGGCATCATCGAAAACTACGCGGAGCTTCGTGAATTTCTGGCGGAAAGGGGCTATACCTTCATTTCGGATACGGATACCGAGATCGCGGTGCAGCTGATCGATTATTTTTATCGCGGCGATCCCGTACACGCCGTACGCGAGACGGTCAATATGCTCGTGGGCGCGTTCTCCCTTTCCATCATCTTCGCCGACTATCCGGATCGCATGATCGCGGTGCGCAAGGACAGCCCGCTGGTGATCGGCGTGGGCGAAAACGAGAATTTCATCGCGTCGGATATTCCCGCGCTGCTTACCCATACGCGCGATATCATCCGTCTGGGCGAATATGAGATGGCGGTGATCGACGCGCATAACATCGTTGTGTTCGACCGCTTCGGAGAGAAGGTCAAAAAAGAGATTCAGCATGTGACGTGGGACGCGGGCGCCGCGGAAAAAGGCGGGTATCCGCATTTCATGCTCAAGGAGATCATGGAGGAGCCGGAAGCGATTCGCAACACCGTGCATCCGAGGATCCATACGGGCGACATTGAACTGGAGATACAGCACATACCCGAAGCGGCGTTCAAGACGCTGGATCGCATCTTTATCGTCGCCTGCGGCTCCGCGTACCATGTCGGCGTTGTCGGCAAGGGGTATATCGAGAAATTTGCGCGCGTTCCCGTTACGGTGGAGCTTGCGTCGGAATTCCGCTATAACGATCCGATCATCACCACGCGCACGCTGACCGTGATCATCAGCCAATCCGGCGAGACTATCGATACGCTGCTGGCGCTGCGGGAAGCCAAGGCGCGCGGGAGCCATATTCTTTCCATCGTGAACGTCGTGGGCAGCTCTATCGCCAACGAGAGCGAGGACGTGCTCTATACTTGGGCGGGGCCCGAGATCGCCGTAGCGACCACCAAGGCCTACAGCACCCAGCTTACCATGCTGTATCTGCTTGCCTTGAAGCTGGGCGCGCTGCGCGGGAACGTTTCGCCGTCCGAAATGGAGACGTACATTAAGGTCTTGGAGGATCTGCCCGCGAAGATCGACGGACTGCTTGGCGAGCGCGAGCTATTGCAGCGCTTGGCCGCAAAGTATTTCAGCTCCAAAGATATTTTCTTCATCGGACGTAATCTCGATTACGCGCTGGCGCTGGAGGGGTCGCTCAAGCTCAAGGAGATATCCTATATCCACTCCGAAGCGTACGCGGCGGGCGAGCTTAAACACGGTACCATCTCCCTCATCGAGCCGGGCACGCTTGCTGTGGCGCTGTGCACCTACGCGCCGCTTCTTGATAAAATGGTCAGCAACATCCGCGAGGTCAAGGCGCGCGGCGCCACGGTGATCGCGCTTTGTCAGGCGGGCGCGCAGGATGTGGCGGCTGTCGCGGATCATGTGATCGAAGTACCGGCGGGCGATTGGCTTGTGATGCCGTCCCTTTCCATCGTGCCGTTACAGTTATTTGCTTACTATATGGCGCTTGCGAAGGGCTGCGACATCGATAAGCCCCGTAACCTTGCAAAGAGCGTTACGGTGGAATAGGGGATAGAAGGGTAGTATAGAAGCTGTAAGGACAACCCTAAGCGGCTAGATCACGACGTTCGGCTGGTATGCGCGCAGTTGGGGCAAAAGCCGCTGCGCTTCGGTCTCCGCGATGGCGGGCAGCCGCAGCCGCAGCGCATCCTCCTCGCGGTATTCGGCGGGCATACGGTATATGTTGAGCCGCCAGCGCGGCAGCTTCGGCATGGTTTGCGCAAGCGTCAGGAGCTTTTCCGGGCGAAGTCCCGGATAGAGGGTGGTGCGCCCTTCGCAGGGCACTTGAAGCGCCATGGCGCGCGAGAGCGTTTGGATAGCGCCCGTATAGCCGTCCTTGCCCGCGACGATTGCATAATCCGCCGGCAGAGCCTTTATATCCACGGCGAGATAATCGATAAGCCCCTCCTCTAAAAGCGGCTCTACGACCGAAAAACGCTGCCCGTTCGTGTCCAGCTTGATCGCGTAGGAAAGCGCGCGCAGCTTGCGGATAAAGGGCGCTAGGTCGGGCTGCAGGGTCGGTTCGCCGCCGGTGATCACCACGCCGTCCAAAAGCCCCGCGCGCTTTTGCAAGAATTCCATGATCTCCTCAATCGGTATTAAAGGGGCGCTGTTTGTTAGCAGCGCCCTGTTGTGACAGTAGAAGCAGTCCAGATTGCATCCGGGGGTAAAAAGTACGCAGGCAAGGTACCCGGGGAAATCGATGGTGCTGCTTTTTTGCAGTCCCGCGATGTTCATTGCGCTTGCAGCTCCTCCGGCTTGATCACATATTTCACGCGTTGGCGGTATTCCTCCTGCTTGCCCTTATGATAATGCTGCACGGGGCGCAGGTAGCCTACCACGCGGCTCCATACCTCCGTGTCCTTCCCGCATTCGGGGCAGGTATACACCTCGCCGGAAATATAGCCGTGCTCGGGGCATACGGAGAAGGTGGGCGTAAGCGACAGGTAGGGCAGCTTGTAGTTGGTGAACGCTTTTTTGAGAAGCTTCTTGGCGATCTCGATATCCTTGATCTGCTCGCCAAGGTAGAGGTGCAGCACCGTGCCGCCGGTATACTTGCATTGCAGCTCGTCCTGCAGATCCAACGTCTCGAATATGTCGTCCGTAAAGCCGACAGGAAGCTGGGAGGAGTTGGTGTAATAGGGAACGCGTTCCCCGGCTGTGATGATGTCGGGATAGCGCTCCTTATCCAGGCTTGCCAACCGATAGCTTGTGCCCTCGGCGGGCGTGGCTTCGAGATTGTACACATGTCCCGTGTCCTCTTGGACGGTGGTGAGCGTCGCGCGCATGTAATCGAGCGTATCCTTAGCAAACTTTTGCCCCTCTGGCGTCGTGATGTCCTTGCCGAGGAAATTAAGGCAC
>JAQVRG010000260.1 GCA_028701165.1 Eubacteriales bacterium
TGAGGATCATTACGGCTTGGAAAAGGTCAAGGACCGCATCGTCGAGTATCTTGCCGTTGGCGCGCGCACGCACAAGCTCAATGGTCAAATACTCTGCTTTATCGGCCCGCCGGGCGTGGGAAAAACCTCGATATCCGCTTCGATCGCAAGGGCGATGGGGCGAAAATTCGTGCGCATGAGCCTTGGCGGCGTGCGTGACGAAGCCGAGATACGCGGTCACAGGCGTACCTACATCGGGGCGATGCCCGGCCGCGTGATCGCCGCCATGCGGCAGGCGGACGTGATGAACCCCGTCATTCTTTTTGATGAGATCGATAAGCTTGCAAGCGATTACCGGGGCGATCCGGCGTCCGCGATGCTCGAGGTGCTCGACAGCGCGCAGAACGATACCTTTCAGGATCATTTTGTGGAGATACCCTACGACCTTTCCAAGGTCATGTTCATCACCACCGCCAACAGCCGCGAGGGTATACCGGAGCCGCTGCTTGACCGCATGGAGATCATCGAAGTGCCAAGCTATTTGGAGACCGAAAAGATCGAGATTGCGAAACGCCATCTGTTTCCCAAACAAAAGGAAAAGCACGGCATCGGCAAATCGGAGCTTACGATACCCGATACGCTCTATCCGCTGATCATCAACGGCTATACTGCCGAAGCGGGCGTGCGTTCTCTTGAGCGGACGCTGGGCGCGATCTGCCGCAAGGCCGTGTGTGAGCTGGGCGAGGGAAAGCCGCGTATCCGCATGGGCAGGCAAAAGCTGATCAGCTATTTGGGGCAGCCTAAGTTCGATACGCCGCTTGCTTCGCGCGAGGACGCGGTAGGCGTTGTGACGGGGCTTGCATGGACGGCCGTGGGCGGCGTGAGCATGGAGGTAGAGGTGCAGTGCGTGAGGGGAAGCGGACAGATCCTCACGACGGGTCAGCTCGGCGACGTGATGCAGGAAAGCGCGAAGGCCGCGCTGACCTATGTGCGCGCGCATGCGGAGGAATGGGGGATCGATCCCGAATTTCTGAAGGAAAACGATCTGCATGTGCATGTGCCGGAAGGCGCTGTGCCCAAAGACGGCCCCAGTGCGGGCGTTACCATCATGACGGCGATCGTGAGCTGTCTAACGGAGATCCCGGTGCGCGCGGGCGTCGCCATGACCGGCGAAATCACCCTGCGCGGGCGCGTGCTTCCCATAGGCGGCTTGCGTGAAAAGCTTCTTGCGGCCCTTCGCGCGGGCGCGCATACCGTGGTGGTTCCCGAAAAGAACCGCAAGGATATGGAGGAGGTTCCCGCCGAGATCGCGGGGGCGCTGCATATCGTTTATGCCGATGAGGCGCAAACCGTTTTGCAATCGGCGCTTACAAACATGCCGCAGCCGGTGACGATGCCGCTGCACGTACACCAAACCGAACGAATAGGAGCGATGCAATGAGCGATTTTGCCATTCGGCAGGCAGTATTTACAACAAGCGCCGGATTGGGTTCAGCCTATCCGGCGACAGCTCCCTCCGGCGTGGAAATCGCCATGGTGGGAAAATCCAACGTTGGCAAAAGCAGCTTGATCAATTCGCTGTGCAACAACTATAAGCTTGCGCGCACCTCGGCGAGCCCGGGCAAAACGCGGCTGATCAACTTCTTTCTGATCAATCAAGATTTCTATTTGGTGGATCTGCCCGGATACGGATTCGCCAAGGCTCCTAAGGGCGAACGTGAAAACTGGGGTAAGCTGATGGAGGATTATTTATCCGCCGGACGGCTTACGCATATTTTCATGCTGCTGGATATTCGCCACGAACCCACGCAGGAGGATCGGCAGATGTTCCAGTATATCGTCTATTACAATATTCCTTTTACGCTCATTGCGACAAAGGCGGATAAGCTTTCGCGCAGCAAACGCGTGCAGGCGGCCAACGCCGCGGCGAAGCTGCTGGGCGCGCCGCCCGCGGCGATCCCGTACTCGGCGGAGAACGCGCAGGGGCGCGACGAGGTGCTTGCGCGTATGGGCGCGATCCGCGATGACCATGTCGCGCTGCGCACGACGATCCAACCGCAAGAAATATTGGAAGAAATACAATAAAAAACACATAAGGCACTTGACATGCAAAAATCCCTTTCGCATAATAATGAGGTACCGATAATGTCGTGAGCGGAGGTAAGGGGTTATGGGCTTTCGGAAATGTCCCATATGCGAGCTCAACTATATTTCTGACGAGGAAAAATGCTGCGGCGTATGCAAGCGCGCGCAGCACGGCGGCAATGATAACGACGACGCCGTGATCATGTGCATTGAGTGCGGCGAGCATCCGGCGGTGCGCGGCTCGGAATTGTGCGCGGCGTGTCTTAGAGAGGCGCGGCGGCAGGAGAAGCTGCAAAAGGTTGAAGAGACCATGCAGGATGCGGACTTGGATGTAAGCGCGCTGGACGATATGGAAGTGCCCATAGGCGACGGTGACGACGACATTCCGGAAACGGAGATGCAGGAGATCCATAGAGAACTCGACGGCGACTATGAAGATGAAGACGAGGAAGACGACGAGACGGACGATGATGAGGAAGACGACATGCCTTGATCGGGACAAGGGGGCGGCATGAAGGTTTACGCGATAGGCGATTTGCATCTGTCCCTAAATTCCAATAAACCCATGGATGTGTTCGGCGAAAAGTGGAAAGGGCATTTCGAGCGGATATGCGAGGCTTGGAATGCTTTTGTTTTGCCCGAGGATATCGTGTTGCTGCCGGGCGATCTAAGCTGGGCGATGCGCATGAACGAGGCGATGGAGGACGTCGCCGCCGTTGCGGCGCTTCCCGGAAGAAAGGTGCTTCTGCGCGGCAATCACGATTACTGGTGGACGTCCATTACGCAGCTGCGCGCAAGACTTCCTGAAAATATGTACGCTTTGCAAAACGACGCGCTTCTTTTTGACGGGGTCGCCATAGCGGGCACGCGCGGCTGGCTTTGCCCGGGCGGCGCCTCCTTTGCGACGGACGACCAAAAGATCTACGAGCGCGAAGCGATCCGGCTGGAGCTTTCCCTTAAAAACATGCCGGACGCGCCGCATCGCATTGGCATGCTGCATTATCCGCCCTGCAATGAAAGACGCGAACCGTCCCTGTTTACG
>JAQVRG010000261.1 GCA_028701165.1 Eubacteriales bacterium
CAAATACCGTCAAGATCACGCTGGGGCCCAAGGGTCGCAACGTGGTACTGGATAAGAAATACGGCGCACCTCTCATCACCAACGACGGTGTGACCATCGCCAAGGAGATCGAGCTGGAGGACGCTTTTGAAAACATGGGCGCGCAGCTTGTCAAGGAAGTCGCCACCAAGACCAACGACGTCGCGGGCGACGGCACCACCACGGCAACCCTTCTTGCGCAGGCCATTATCCGCGAGGGCATGAAGAACGTCGCCGCCGGCGCGAACCCCATGGAGGTCAAGCGCGGCATCGAAGCCGCCGTCTCGGAAGCCGTCAACGGTTTGAAGGACATCTCCGTTTCCGTCAAGAGCAAGCAGGATATCGCGCAGGTCGCCTCCATCTCCGCAAGCGACGAGAAGGTGGGCGCGCTGGTTTCCGACGCCATGGAAAAGGTCGGCAACGACGGCGTCATCACCGTTGAGGAAAGCAAGACCATGAAGACCGAGCTCAACATCGTCGAGGGCATGCAGTTCGATCGCGGCTACGCCTCCGCCTACATGGTAACCGATCCCGACAAGATGGAAGCGGTGCTCGACAACCCCTATATCCTCATCACCGAGAAGAAGATCAGCAACATTCAGGAGATCCTGCCGGTTCTCGAGCAGGTCGTGCAGCAGGGCCGCAAGATGCTCATCATCGCCGAGGACGTCGAGGGCGAAGCGCTCGCAACGCTGGTCGTCAACAAGCTGCGCGGCACCTTCACCTGCGTTGCCGTCAAGGCGCCCGGTTTCGGCGATCGCCGCAAGGAAATGCTCAAGGATATCGCCGTGCTTACCGGCGGCCAGGTCGTCAGCGACGAGCTGGGCATGGATCTGAAGGAGACCACCATCGACATGCTGGGCAGCGCCCGTCAGGTCAAGGTGGATAAGGAAAACACCACCATCGTGGAAGGCTCTGGCGATCCCTCGGAAATCAAGGCGCGCATCAGCTCCATCAAGGCGCAGATCGAGGAGACCACCTCCGATTACGATAAGGAAAAGCTGCAGGAACGCCTTGCGAAGCTTTCCGGCGGCGTTGCCGTGATCGCGGTAGGCGCTGCGACCGAGGTGGAAATGAAGGAGATCAAGCTGCGCATCGAGGACGCGCTCAACGCGACCCGCGCGGCTGTGGAAGAGGGCACCGTACCCGGCGGCGGCGTGGCGCTGCTTAACGTCATCGGCCGTGTGGCAAAGCTTGTGGACACCACCAGCGGCGACCAGAAGACCGGCGTTCGCATCGTACTGCGCGCGCTTGAGGAGCCCGTACGCCAGATCGCGGCGAACGCGGGTCTTGAAGGCTCCGTGATCGTGGAGAACATCAAGAAGGCGGGCAAGCCCGGTTACGGCTACGACGCGCGCAACGACGAGTACGGCATGATGTACGAAAAGGGCATCATGGACCCGACCAAGGTCACCCGTTCCGCTTTGCAGAACGCGGCTTCCATCGCGGCGATGGTGCTCACCACCGAGAGCCTCGTATGCGATATCCCCGATCCCGCCGCGGACGCGGCGCAGGCGGCGGCTATGGCTGGCGCAGGCGGCGGCATGTATTAAGAGCTGACGTTTTTCGCCCGGGGTCGTATGACCCCGGGCGAATCTTTCGGATTTACTCACGTCCGCACCGGCAAACCCGGTGCGGACGATTGTATTTTATTGTAAATAGTAATGAAAAAGCGCCCCGCTAAAGGGCGCGCCGAATTGTGAATTTTTGCTTTTCTTATGCGCTTATATTACCACAAAATGCTCGAAAAATCAAGGCTTGTACGCACTTTGCACCGGGTGTATGAAATATAGCGGAGGTGAGTTTTATGGAAGAAAAAAGCATGACGGCACTGGTGAGCGCGTTTGCGCGCGCCTATCACGCCAACACCCGCGAGGTCAAGATTTTCGACGATACCCTCGCGGCAAGGCTCCTTACGGAGGAGGAATACGCTACGATCAGCCAAAGCATGGCAAAAGGCGTGCAGTTCTTCTTCCCCGGTTTTACGGGAAGCGAGAAGGCGGCGCTTGGAAAAATCGTGGATGCGCAGCTTTCGCCCTCTCCGCTTGGGCGGGCGGCATTCGCCGAACAGGCGCTGCATACCGCCGCGCGCATAGGTGCAAAGCAATACCTCATCCTCGGCGCGGGCTACGATACCTTCGCCTGCCGTCAGCCGGACTGGGCGGCGGGGCTTCAGATCTTCGAGTTGGATCGTCCCGCCACCGCGGCGGACAAGCAGGCGCGTCTTTCCCGCGTTGGACTTACCTTCCCCGAGAACGCGCACTACGTCCAAGCCGATCTGACGGATGCGGCATGGGCGGACAAACTTTACGCGCACCCCGCCTTTGACGCAGAAAAGATAACGTTTTGCAGTTTACTCGGGCTTACCTATTATTTACCCCGCGAAGCCTTCGCCGCGCTTTTGCGGGATTTAGGCAGCCTTCTTTGCAAGGGGAGCTCCCTCGTTTTTGATTATCCGGATGAAAACAACGGCACGGAAAGGGCGGGCGAACGGGCGAAAAAGCAAGCGCTGCTCGCGGGCGGCGCAAACGAAGCGATGTGCGCGGGCTACAGCGACAGCGATATGGAAGCGCTCCTATCGGCACACGGCTTCCTTATCTATGAACACCTCACGCCGGAGGAGATCACCATACAATACTTTCAGGCGCATAACGACGCGAACCCAAAGCATCCCATGACGGCGTTCGATAACGTCAATTACTGCTTGGCGGTCAAGGCGTAGGCGTCCAAAAACGGCCGAAACGCGGAAGGCAGCGCGTAAGACGCGTCCAGCGCCTCGGCTGTGACCCATGTAAAAGCGCCCGCTTCCCGCGCCACATCGATCACATGGCAGGTCATATGCCATTCGATATGCGTAAAGACATGCGTATGATGCAGCGTCTTTTCCATGCCAATGGGATTAAGCCCCCACAGGCGCGCTTGCTCCAGCGCTCCCTCGGCCGTGAGCGCGTCCGATACCGCGGGCAGCTCCCACATGCCGCCAAGCAAGCCGCCGTCCGGTCGCTTTTGCAGCGCCAGCTTCCCGTTTACGCACAGCAAAAATACCGTGCGCTCTTCTTCGCGCCGCGCCTTTTTCGGCTTGCGCAC
>JAQVRG010000262.1 GCA_028701165.1 Eubacteriales bacterium
GATCGACGGCAGCCATCACAGCTATGAGGACAACGTAAAGCTGACCAAGCAGGTCGTAGAGTACGCGCACGATCACGGCGTCGTGGTCGAGGGCGAGCTCGGCCGTCTCGAGGGCGTTGAGGACGACGTGAAGGTGGAGGCGGGCATGGGCAGCTACACCGACCCCGCACAGGTACAGGATTTCGTCACCCGCACCGGCGTTGATTCCTTGGCCATCGCCATCGGCACCAGCCACGGCGCGTACAAGTTCAAGCCCGGCACCAAGCCCCAGCTTCGCTTCGACATCCTTGAGGACGTTTCCAAGCGTCTGCCCGGCTTCCCCATCGTGCTGCACGGCGCAAGCTCCGTCATCCCCGAATTCGTTGAAATGGTCAACAAGTACGGCGGAAACATGCCCGACGCCATCGGCGTGCCGGAGGATATGCTGCGTCAGGCCGCGCGCATGGCGGTCTGCAAGATCAACATCGACTCGGATCTCCGCCTTGCCATGACCGGCACCATCCGCAAGTGCTTTGCCGAGCATCCCGAGCAGTTTGATCCCCGCCAGTACCTCAAGCCCGCACGCGAAGCCATCAAGGGCATGGTCGCCCACAAGATCGTGGACGTACTGGGCTGCAACGGCAAGGCGTAAGCAAAGGGAACAGGACATGAACGAGCTGGACAACCTCATCACCATCACGGACGGCGACGGCAACGAGATCGATTGTGAGATACTCGATATCTTGACCTACCAAGAAACGGATTACGCCGTGCTGCTCCCGCTGGACGACGAAAGCGATCCGCCGGAGGTCACCGTACTCGAGGTGGTGCACACCGACAGCGAGGAGGGTGACGACACGCTGCGCGGACTTGACGACGAAGCCTTATTGCAGGCCGTATTCAACGCGTTCATGGAAAAGAATAAGGATACGTTCGATTTTGAGTAATTAAAGCAAAGCACACAAAAGGGCGGCCGAACGGCCGCCCTTTGCTTATCGAAAAATCTCTTGTCGAATGACCTTTGTCGAAAAGCCGCTCTATTCCATCGTCAGCGGCACGAACACAGCGCATAAAAACGCCGCAAGCGGCTCCGGTTCCACGCGCAATGAACAGCCTTTTACGCCGCCGCTCACCTCGATGTAATCAAAAAGCTGCGCGGTCTCGTCAAAGAAGGTCGGATACGCCTTTTTCATGCCGATCGGCGATACGCCGCCCCGCTCATAACCGGTAAGATCCTTCAGCTCCTTCACAGGCACAAGCGCGACGCCCTTATCCCCCATGGCGGCGGCTGCCTTCTTTAGATCAAGCTCGCCGGATACGGGAATCACGAACACGGCCACGCCGTTTCGCTCCCCGCGCGCGCACAGAGTCTTGAAGCTTTCATCGGCGGACACGCCCAAAAGCTCGCACACAGCCTCACCCGAAAACACCCTGTCGCCCAAATCATAATACAGCGGCGTATACGCAATGCCCGCCGTATCGAGCTGCCGCATGGCGTTGGTTTTACTCTCGCGCTTCTGCACCTCTATACCTCCGCCTCACGCGCGGCCGCGCGCCCCTCTTTGGCGGAGCGCACGCACCATACCGCCACCGCGCAGCCGATGATCGCCGCGCCCAGCAGCGCAAGAAGCGGCGGCTTCTCCCCGACAAATAAGAAGACCCATATGGGGTTAAGCACGATCTCCACTGTCGAAATCAGCGCGCAGGCTAACGGCGTTGTCAGCTTCATCGCGTAACCCATGATGATATGCGGCACGGAGACCTGAAAAAGGCCGCAGAGCAATACGATCCATAGAATGCCGCCGCCCATGGGCAGCGTGCGGATATCCGCCGTAAACACGCCGACGCCCGCAAGAAGGTTGCCGAGCATCAGACCCGTAAGGCGGACGTCCAGCTCTTGATCCGTCATGCAAATGATCTGCATGGCATAGGTAGCGCCCGAAAGCAGCGCCACGACGTTCCCCAAAAGGCTTCCCGGGCTTTCGGAAGACGCAAATACGCAGGCCGTCCCCGCAAACGCCGTCAGCACGACAAGAAAATCGCCCAGCTTATACCTTTTGCCTAAAAGCAGGATACTAAACAGGAGAAAGAACGCCGGCTCCACATATTGCAGCGCCACGGCGCTGGCCGCTGTCGTTCGCTTGAGCGCGAAAAAGTAGAACAGGATCGTCAGCGCCACGCTCAGAGCGCTTCCTATGGAATAGCGGTTCACTACAATACGGATTTTCGTCATGCGCATATAGACGAACATCGTGAGCGCCGAAAGCACGCCGCGCCAGCCCGCAAGGCAAAGTCCCGGCCAAGGGATTCCTTTTGCGAGCAGCCCGGAAAAGCTCCAAACGATCGGGCAAATGAGCATGAGCAGCATGCCCTTGGTATTGTCCTTCATATTGCCTCCAAAGCGCGCGTCCTAATCTTTATATTATATCTTACTTTTTCCATCTGGGAAGGGGCTTTCTAAAAAATAATTCCCATTTCGCCCACAGCTTCTTCACAGTTGCTCGCTTGACGCATGAGCACGCTGTTGTTATAGTAAAAACAGGAAACGGCCGCCGTGGCCGTGGACGGGAGGATCGATTTCATGAAACGTTTGATACTATGCGCTTTTTTGCCGGCTCTGCTGCTGTTTGCCGCCTGTGCGGCGCCGGTCGCGCAGGAAACGCAAACCGCCCCTGCACAAACCTCCGCGCCAACGCCCGCCGCGACGCCGACCGCAGCGCCGGTTGCCGAACCCGCGCCCGCCGCGAAGAAGCAATACGCGATCCAAGGGCCGGACGGAAAGCTTAGATATGTGGACGCCGACGCGATCGACGACGAAGCCAACATGCCAAGCGACGTCTGCCGCGCCGGAGAGGACGTTCCGCTCAACCATTGCGCCGAATGTCCGCAGGCTACGGAAGGCTACAATACGGCACAGTGCTCCGACGCACTAGCCTGCTGTCCCTTCTGCCCCCACGCGATGCTAAAGCCCCTGGGGTGCAGCGCAAGCAGCGCGCTCAACGCCGCGGAATCCGCGCTTGCTAAGCAGGAAAAGCCCGCCTCATAAACAATGTATCGACAGCAAAAGAACACGCCCTGCAATCGGGCGTGTTCTTTTCATT
>JAQVRG010000263.1 GCA_028701165.1 Eubacteriales bacterium
AAAAGGGCATCAGCTCCACGCAGGCAAGCACCTTTGCGCCCATAAAGGTCATGCGGCGCGCCATGATAAGGCCGATATCGCCGCTGCCCAGTATCACGCAGGTCTTACCCGGCATCATGCCCTTGAGGTTGACCATTTTCTGCGCCGTGCCCGCCGTGTATACGCCCGCGGGGCGCGTGCCTGGTGTTGCGAGCGACCCGCGCGGCCGCTCCCGGCAGCCCATGGCAAGTATCACGGATTTCGCGCTGATATGCAGCATGCCCTGCGTGCGGCTCACGCAGACGACCTGCTTATCGGGGGTCATGGAAAGCACCATGGCGTCGCAAAGATAGGGTATGCCGTACGCCTCCACCTTCTCAATAAAGCGCTGGGCGTACTCGGGGCCCGTCAGCTCTTCCTTGAAGGTGTGAAGCCCGAAGCCGTTATGAATGCACTGTTTCAGAATGCCGCCCAGCGTTTCTTCGCGCTCCAAAATAAGAATATCGCGTGCGCCCGCTTCATACGCGCCGATGGCTGCCGCCAATCCAGCCGGGCCGCCGCCGATGATCAAAATATCCACGCTGCGCATCAATCCTCGCCCTCCTTATCAAAAAGATAGCCCTGCACGAGCTTGGATTCTCCGCCGCACTTGGTCACCGCAAGCGGCGAAATCTTCAGCTCCTCCGCAAGTATCTCCAAGGTGCGCTGCGTGCAGAAGCCCGCCTGACACCGGCCCATGCCGGCGCGCGTGCGCCGTTTGATCCCGTCGAGCGTGCGCGCGCCCACGGGGCGGCGTATCGCTTCGCGTATCTCCGCTTCGGTGACGGTTTCGCACCGGCAAACGATCTTCGCGTAATCGGGATTGAGGGCGATGGCCTCCGCCCGCTGCGCGTCCGTCATGTTTCTGAATTTGGCGATACCCTTATGGATGGGATTAAAGCGCTTGTTTCGTACCAGCGTCAGCCTGTCGGCGATCATCAATGCTAGATACCGCGCGATGGCGGGCGCGGAGGACAGCCCGGGCGATTCGATGCCCGCGGCGTTAAAGAAGAAGGGCGCGTCCGGCGCTTCGCCTATAACAAAATCATCGCGGTCGCAGTGCGCGCGAATGCCCGCGAAAGTCGTGATAAAGCCGCGCGCCGGGATATGCTCCCATGTAAGGCGCGCCTGTTCCAAGACCTTTTGAAGTCCCTCGGCGGTCGTCGCCGTATCGTCCTTATCGTCAATATCCTCTGCGGTCGGCCCCAGAAGAATGGTACCGTCCACCGTGGGGGCGACAAGTATACCCTTGCCCATCGCCGTCGGAAGCTGAAACACAGCCGCGTGAAAGGCATTTGCATACGCCTTATCCACCAAATAGTACTGCCCCCGACGCGGATAAATGGTCAGCTTGTCCTCGCTGACCATGTTGTTGATCGCATCCGCGTAAACGCCGGCGCAGTTCACCACGGCGCGCCCTAAAAACGCGCCGCGCGCGCTATCGACGCGATAGCAGCCATCCGCCTGTCTTTCGATCCCCGTCACCGCCGCGTTGCGCCTAAATTCAACGCCGTTAGCGGCGGCGTTTTCGGCATACGCCTCCGTCAGTTCATACGGACACACGATGCCGCCGGAGGGCACAAGCAGCGCTTCGTAGGCGCTGCCGCCTATATTGGGTTCGCGGGATCGAAGCTCGTTCCTCTCGATGATGCGAAGCCCCTGCACGCCGTTTTCCTCGCCGCGCTGTTTCAGCGACTCCAAAGCGTCATGCCCGTCCGCGCCGAAGGATACGACCAGCGACGTATTGTTTTGAAAGGGTACGTCCAGTTCCCTGCAAAGCGCCAGAAACAGGGCGTTGCCCTCCACGTTGAACCTTGCTTTGTTCGTATGCGGCTTGGCGTCGTAGCCGCCGTGTACGATGGCGGTGTTGGCCTTACTTGCGCCGTTGCAGATATCCGCCGTCTTTTCCAGCAGCAGTATGCTCGCGTTGAAGCGTGAAAGCTCCCGCGCTACGCCGCAGCCGGTCACGCCGCCGCCGATGATGATGACATCGTAAACCATATTCTCCGCCTTCCTTTATTTTGCCCAGCCAAAGGAGCATGCTACGGCCTTTTCCCAGCCTGCAAGCTTCTCCTTGCGCAGCGCTTCGGGCATGGCGGGCTTAAACACCTTATCCACCGCCCAGTTTTGCACCACGTCGTCGCGGCTGCGCCAATAGCCAACGGCAAGTCCCGCCAAGTACGCCGCCCCCATGGCGGTGGTTTCTACGCATACCGGCCGCTGCACGGGCGCGCCGATCACGTCCGCCTGAAACTGCATAAGAAAATCGTTGGCGCTCGCACCCCCGTCCACACGCAAAGCGGAGAGCTTTACGCCCGCGTCCTCCTGCATGGCGGAAAGCACGTCCCGCGTTTGGTAAGCGATGGACTCAAGCGTTGCCCGGATGATATGCGCCCGGTTCACGCCGCGCGTAAGGCCGACGATGCAGCCGCGCGCGTAGGGATCCCAATAGGGCGCGCCCAAGCCCACAAAGGCGGGCACCACATAGCAGCCGTTCGTATCCTCGACGCTCGAAGCAAAGTATTCGGAATCCTTTGCGGACGGCAGAATACCAAGCTCGTCCCTAAGCCACTGTATGGCGGCGCCCGCTACGAATACGGAGCCTTCCAAGGCGTATTCCACCTTGCCGCTTTCCAAGCCCCACGCGATGGTCGTAACAAGGCCGTTTTTGGATTCCATGGGCGTATTTCCCGTGTTCATGAGCATAAAGCCGCCCGTGCCATAGGTGTTTTTCGCCGTGCCTTTGGCAAAGCAGGTCTGCCCGAACAGCGCCGCCTGCTGATCCCCAGCCGCGCCCGCGATGGGGATCGCACCGCCAAGAAGGTTGGGACGGCACTGGCCGTATACGCAGGAGGACGGTTTGACCTCCGGCAGCATGCAGATGGGAATATCCAGCTCTCTTAGAATCTCCTCATCCCATTGCAGCGTATGAATGTTAAAAAGCATGGTGCGCGAGGCGTTCGAATAATCCGTCACATGCACGGCACCCCCGGTCAAGCGCCAAATGAGCCATGTATCCACGGTGCCAAAGAGAAGTTCGCCCTT
>JAQVRG010000264.1 GCA_028701165.1 Eubacteriales bacterium
CACCCGGCTCGTTTAGGGGAAGGAACAGCTCTATGACCGCCGCGTTTTGGCGCTTCAGCTCTGCCGTAAGGCGGCGGATATGCTCCGGCGCGTCCTTACCCGCGTGATACATGACGATGCGGCCAAGCTGTAGTGCCGCGTAGTTTTCGCAGAGCGTTTCGCTTTGCGCAAGAACGGGCACGCCGCCGTCGCGCATAACCGTCGCTGGGAGCTGCATGCGCGAGAGAATGTCCGCCGTTATATGGGAGGCTTCCTCGGGGAGATACAGCGTGCGCGGCTCGCGCTGGAAAAGGATCATAGCGACGCCTACGCTGTCTCTTACTTTGGACGCATTGTTGATGGTGTGCTGAAAGCTGGTGGGCGTATAGGCAAGGCCCGCGCCGCAGGCGTGAAATCCGGATTTGTTGGCTATCTTCTGCGTATACGGATGATAGAGCACGGGCTCGCAAAGGAAACCGGGCAGACGCATCACATCCCGCGCGTGCGCGAGGATCGTCTCCGTCAGCCTTTCCATGATATGCGCGCTGCGAAACTGCCGCTTCACAACGCCCATGCCCATTTCCCAAATGCCGGGGAGCTCGTTCCACTGCCAGATGGCCAGATGCGCGGCGATCTCGCCGCTTTCCGTTACCGCGATCAGGGAGTAGATATCCCCGCTTTGTATGGCGGCCCAAAAGCGTTCCGGGTAATAGACCGTTTCGTTAACATAGGTGAAACCGAATTCATCATAGAGGCAGCGGGCGACCTCTATGGCTTCCGCCTCCCGAAGCGGGCGGATGGTCAGTTCCGCATCATTTTTCGCCTCAGACTGCGCGGGCGCCGCGGATCGGACTTCAAAAGCAGGCTTTTGCGAAAAATACTTGACAAGCCGCTGCCGTCTTCCGGCGGTGCCAAGGTTCTCCAAGCTTACCCGATCCACCATATCGTTCATGAGCGACAGTCCAAGAGCTTTTTCGCCGCACAGCATCTTGTCAAGATCGCCGGGAACGCCTTTGTCCGTGACCGTAACGGCAAAGGCGTCGTCGCACACCTCGGCTTCGACGCCGATACTTTCGATTGAATCGGAAAGGCAGTATTCCGTGACGTTTGCGATCGCTTCTTCCAGCGCCAAAGCGATGTGGCCGACGGTCGTTTCATCCTCAAAAAAGTAACGCGCCGCCTCCTGTGCCGCCGTAAGTGCGACGGGAATCATGCGCTCGTCCGGCGCGATTTCCATTGTAAATAACCGCATAGAGCAGTGTCGCCTCCTGTCGGGATGTTTTGATGTGAATGGATAAATGCGAGTGAAAATACGACAAATTACTATTTGATTATAGCATACTTGCAGGGCGTTGATAAGGCTTGTGTTCCGCGGAAATTGTGCGAATGAAAAAAGGGGCGCGGCGGCTTTATCATGGTGACGTTATGTTGTATAATACTGGAAAACGACAAGGTTTGCAACAGAAGGGGAACGATATGGAATTTTACGATGTGATCGAAGCGCGGCGTACGGTGCGGGATTTTGCGGACGCAGGCATAGAGGATGCTGTCATCAAGCGTATCGTCGGCGCGGGCTTGAAGGCGCCCACGAACGATCATATGCGGGATTGGCATTTTATCGTTATTGAGGATAAGGCCGTCGTGCGGAGGCTCATCAGCCGCATCCCGATGAAGGTATCCGCCGCGGAGGTGGACGCGATCCTGCGGGACTGGCGATTGTTCGACGTTTGCCAGCAGAACGCGTATAAGGACGCGATCCCCAAGCAGTACAGAATGCTTGCGGAAGCCTCCTGCGTGATCGTGCCGCTGCTCAAGCAAAAAACGGACGTACTGCATCCCGACAATCTTTCGCACCTCAACGGGTTTGCCTCTATTTGGTGCTGCTTGGAAAACATGTTTTTGGCGGCTGTCGCCGAAGGCTACGCTTCGGCGCTGCGCATCCCCTTGGGCGATGAAGGCGCGTGGGCGCGGGAGGTTTTGGGATTTCCGGCGGAGTATCTTATGCCGTGCTTCGTCGCCATCGGAAAGCCTGCGGCGGACGCGGCGCGCATCGAACAGAAGGCGATTTCCGTTGACGAAAGGATACATAAGAACCTTTGGTAAGGGAACCGGAGGCTTGGTCAAACCGATGAACAGGGAAAGGAGCTTGTTGAAGCATGAGCGAAGCTGCGTATACGACGATAGGCAGAGAGATTTATCCCGGGCGGGAGGTCAAGCTGTCCTGCGTAAGGGATGCGGATCAACTTGGCCCCGAGCGGGTCGCCGAGCGTTTTCGCATCGTGTATGTCAAGGCGGGATGCGGGGTGTTCCAAAACGGAGAGAACAGTCAGATCGTTACGGCGCCTTCGGTTTTGTGTCTCAACGCGGAGGACGCCGCCAAGCTGCACAGCCCCACGGGCTTTACGCTTGATATCCTCTTTTTCGAGCCGTCGGTATTTGAACGCTATATTGCTTTTGACAGCATTGCGGATTGGAGAAGCAAGCTCGCGGAGGACGCGTTCTTTTTCAGCGCCTTTTTTGAGCGTGACGCGGCGTATATCGGCGCAAGCGCGACCAACCATTATCTTGGGAACCGCATAGCGCAGCTCATCCGGCTTACGGACGAGCTGCTTACCGGGCAGAAGGACGATTTTTGGCCCTGTAGAAGCCGATCCTACTTCATTGAGCTTCTTCTGCTCGTCAATTCTGTCTATCGTGAGGACGAGACGCACGAACGAATCTTTACCGGGAAGATGACCGACGAGATCCGCGAGGTTGCGGACTGGCTGCAGGTCCACTATCTGGAAAAACTTGTGCTGGAGGATATCACCAAACAGTTCAACACCAATAAAACAACGCTCAACCAAAGGTTCAAGGCGGTCATGGGCGTTACGGTCATGGAATACGTCATGAACCTGCGTATGCAGATCGCGTGCTCTTTGTTAAGAAAGACCTATCTTTCCGTTAACGAAATCATGGAACGGGCGGGCTACCGGGACGACGCGCACTTTTTGCGCGCGTTCAAAAAATATGCCGGCTGCACGCCTACGGAATACCGAAGCCGGTATGAAATCGCCGGTTGATTTCCGATAAG
>JAQVRG010000265.1 GCA_028701165.1 Eubacteriales bacterium
CGGGGCCCACCATTGTCGATATCACGATAGAGGGTGGAATCCTTTTCGTTACGCTGTCCAAGGAATTTATGGACGAGAGCGCTTTGCGCCGCACGCTCAACGAGCTGGAAAACGCATGGGAGCAAAAGCAGTACACGCGGGAGGTCTATGACCAGCTGGTGCAGGCTGCGGCGCAATCCGCGCTGGAGGATCGGCGACTGGCGCTGTATTCGCTGGTCAACACCCTTACGGGCTATGACGACGATATGCGTGTGCTTCTTCTAATAGATGAAAACGATACGGGCGTCGGCGAGAGGCTGCCCCTTTCGGCGTTGGGCATGGAGGGGCAGGAGGGTGAGCTGAGCGAGCCGATGTCTTTTGTACAGGGCGTTACCAAAACGGAGACCGATTTGGCGGATATGGCGCTGTCGCATATACAGGCCGGTGATTATGCCGCCGCGTATGCCTTATTTGCGGATAGCAACAGCGACAATACCCCCAAACCGGAAATTGCCGATTTTGAAGCCGCCCTGCGCGAGCTGGGCAATCTGCAAAGCTATGCCGTCAATAGCTATATGCGCGACGCGGACGGCGAGCTTCTTTATGCGAGTGTGGACATGACTTTTACCGGCGGCGGCAGCGAGGATGTGCAGCGCGGGCGGCATTTGCCCTTGCGCAAGCAGGGAACGCTGTATTTGCTGGATTATGCAGCCTGTATCGCGGCGCTGGGAGGACAATATGATGCGCAATGACCGGATCAAAAAAGCGATTGCCGTAGTATTGTGCCTGCTCTTATGTGCGGGAGCCTGCGGCTGCGAGCAAAAGGAGCAGGTCGTACCGGATATACCGCTTTCCGCTTCCGTGCCGCCCGGGAAAGAAAATGCGATGCAGCAAAGCTTTACCGCTTCCTTGTATTTTGCGGCGACGGACAACCGCAAGCTCACCGTAGAGACGCGCAAGCTTACCATATCGCCGGGCATAAGCCGCGCCGAGGCGGCGCTGCGTGCGCTGCTGGAGGGGCCGCGCAGCCAGTCGGTGCAGTCGGTCGTGCAGTGGGGGATAGGCTTTGATTCCATCGAGATATCCGATGCTGTATGCAATGTTTTCCTCACGGGCGAGGTCGAATTGGATGAAAAGCAATGGCTGATCACCCGCGCCGCGGTTGCGTCAACGGTTTTTGCAACGGCGGACGCAGACTTCGTGAACTTATATTACAATCGTATGGAGCCGGGCTATCACGGACGTCCGCTTGGCGCGATCGGGCCGATATTCGAGACTTTGGACGCATATGTTCGCAATATCGAGCTGGAATACGAGGCGCTGGAGGAGGAACGCGCAGCGAGCGCCGGATCGACCAGCGCGGAAATACGAAACTGTACGTTATATTACTTGGCTGAAAACGAACGGTTTTTAACCGCGGCGGGCGAGCTGGTGAGCTACGACGGCGCGGCAACGATCGATGATATCGCGTCCGTGCTGCTGACGCGCCTTTGCACGAACGAGGATCCGGAAAATCTGCATAAAAGCGCCGTGCCGGAGAACTTGGCGCTGATGGAAGGTCCGCGGATCGTCATACCCGCCGTTGTGGATGCGGAGGGCGAGAGCGAGCCTGATCCGGCGGCGCTTCCGGAAGGCGTGCAGGCGCTGCGGCAGCCGGCGATTGTGGAGCTTACCATACAGGAGCCGGACGAAGCGTTTAATCAAGAACTGCTGGCAGCGTCTATCACCCTAACGCTGACGGGATATCTTCCATGGATCGAGGGCGTTCGGCTTTGGATTGCGCCCGAGGGCGGAACACCCTATCTTTTCCAAGGGAAGGATAGGCTGACACGCGAGGCGTTTTCGAATCATATCGGGCATACGGTGACGCTTGCATATCCGCAGGAGGATGGAACGGCGTTTTGCAGCGTCCCATGGACGCTTAGCAGCCAGGAGGCCTACGATCCCTTTATGCGGCTGGCGGCTTATTTGGATGCGGAGCCGTCGCCCGGCGTGCGCGGCGCGGCCTTTACCCAAGCCGATATCCGGGACGTCTATGCGTCGGACGATACGATGATCGTGGATTGGAACGCGGGTTTTACAGAGAAGCTGCAAGCACTTGCGGAAGATGAGGACAGTCCATTGCCGCGGGATCGCCGCGCGTGGCTGTTCGTATACGGCGTGATCGATACGTTGACGGAGATGCCCGGGATACAGAGGGTATGGATGTTGGAAGACGGCCGGAAGCTCGGTATGGCAGCCGATATTTATTTAGGAAACGCGCTTTTGCGAAACCCCGGCATTTTAGCGGACGCGGCGGATGGAACGCAATGAGCCAAAAGATCGTACTGGGCATGTCCGGCGGCGTGGATTCTTCAGTCGCGGCGCTGCTGCTTAAGCGGCAGGGCTTTGACGTTGTCGGCGTGTACATGAAAAATTGGGAAGAGGAAGACGAAAACGGCGTTTGTACCGCCACGGCGGATTACGAGGATGTGCGGCGTGTATGCGAACAAGTCGGCATTCCCTATTACACGGTGAATTTCGCCAAGGAATACAGGGAACGCGTTTTCTCCTATTTCCTTGATGAATATAAGGCGGGGCGCACGCCAAACCCCGACGTATTGTGCAACTGTGAAATCAAATTCAAGGCGTTTTTGGATCTCGCCATGACCATGGATGCGGAAGCTTTGGCGACGGGGCATTACGCGCGCCTTGATAAGCGCGGCGGCGTGAAGCTGCTGCGGGCGGCGGATCGCGGCAAGGATCAAACCTATTTCTTGGCGGGGCTTACGCAGGCGCAGCTTTCCCGCGCCATGTTTCCCGTGGGCGATCTGCAAAAACCGGCGCTTCGCCGCTTGGCGGCAGAGGCGGGGCTTGCTACCGCGCAAAAAAAGGATTCCACGGGTATCTGTTTTATCGGCGAACGAAATTTCAAGCGTTTTCTTATGCAGTACCTGCCCGCGCGGCCGGGCGAGATCATCGATCTTTCCGGGCGCACGCTGGGGCGGCATGACGGGCTGATGTACTATACGCTGGGTCAGCGCAAGGGCTTGGGTATCGGCGGCGTCAACTTCGGCAGCGGCGAAAGCTG
>JAQVRG010000266.1 GCA_028701165.1 Eubacteriales bacterium
ACGTAAAGGATGCCGCCCTCCATCGTGATATCCACAATGGAGGTCCCCGCCGGGAAAAGCCCGTTCAAGCCCTCAAAGGACTGCGCGCCCTCCAAGAGCATATTGACGATCGCGTGCTCGGCGCGCTCGTTGGCATGAACCTCGACCGTGCACGGCGCCCCGAATAAGTAAGGCTCCCGCAGCAGTTGATAATAGCAGGTCACGCTGATGCTTTTTGCTACGCCCGCCTGCGGATCCAGCGCGGGCAGATCGCCGCGTATCTCGTCTTCGCGGATATTGGGGTTCATACAGCCGGTCAAAAGCAGCGCGCATAATAGGCTGCACAGCCATCCCGCAATACGTTTTTTCATACGTCCGCGCCTCCTTTCCCAAGGGGCATACGCACCGTAAACACGCTGCCTTCGTCCACTACGCTCCGCACCGTGATCGTTCCGCCGTGCCTCTCCACGATCTCCTTGACGATGGACAGACCAAGCCCCGTGCCGCCCGTGCTGCGCGAGCGCGCCTTATCCACGCGATAAAAGCGTTCAAAAAGCTTAGGGATCGCATCCTCCGGCACGCCGATGCCCGTATCCGTAACGCTGAATTCCGCCTGATCGCCGCGCGGCGCTACGGTCACGCTTACAGCGCCCTCGTCGGTATATTTGATGGCGTTTTCAATCAGATTGACCGCTACCTGCTCCATGCGCATCGGTTCAAACTCGCAGGTGGTCGGCGTAAGGTCGCAGGTAAGCGCAATGCCCTTTTGCGCGGCGATGGGCTGCAAACGCGCCATCACGCGCTCCACCAATATATCCAGCCTGCCCATGGAGGTTTCCAGCGGCGCGTCCGTCGTGTCCTCCTGCACCAGCCGCAGCAGCTCGCTTACGATGCGGGTAAGCCTATCGACCTCGCTGTTGATGTCCGCAAAGAATTCCTTTGCCATGGCGGGATCCGGTTCATCCTGATACAGCATGGATTCGGAGAGTATCTTCATGGCGGAAAGCGGCGTTTTCAGCTCGTGCGAAGCGTTGGCAACAAATTCGTCGCGCACCCGGTCGTGCGCCTCGATCTGTTCGCTCATGCGGTTAAAGGCCTTACCCAGCTCCACCATCTCGCCCGCGCCGTGCACCTGCACGCGCGCGCCGCCCTTGCGGCCCATGTTGCGAATCGCCGCCGTCAGCTCCGCGATGGGCTTGGTGAGCCAGTTGGAAAGAAGAAGGCTTACAAACATAATGCTGATACAGACCAGCACAAAGATCAGCGTGATGCGGCTGACGACCTCCCGCACGCTGTTTTCAACGTCCTGTATGAGGCTGGAAAAAAGGATTACGCCGATGCATTCGCCGTTTTGGATTAAGGGCGCTGCATAGTAGACCGCCCAAACCGTCTCCTCGTCCGGCGCCAGCAGCCCCACGCTTTCCGCCGTTCTTGTGATGCGATGGAAGCCGTGCGCCGCGTCCACCCCGCGCACCAGCACGTCGCGCACCTCTCGATAGGGCACGCGGTAACCGTTGTGCTGCGAAGCGGAATCCGCCTGCACCACCGCGTCCTGATCCAACAGCAGCAGCCTTCCGTCCATGCTTTGCGCGCGCGAAAGCACAAAGGAATAGACCGCCTGCGCATCCGCCTGCGCATAAGCGGGCGCGGCTTCAAGGGCGGCGCGCGCCGTCTCCTTCGTTTGCTGCTGTATGCGCTGGGAAACCAAAAATTCCTCGACGATGCTGGATACCAGCACGGCGACCGCCACAAACGCGGCAGCCGTAACAGCCACAAAAATCAGCAGCATACGCGCCCTTATGGAATTGAAAAAGCTATTGCGCAAAGAAATACCCAACACCCCACTTGGTCATGATATGCTTGGGATTGGCGGGATCCTGTTCGATCTTCTCACGCAGGCGGCGGATGTGCACATCCACAGTTCTAAAATCGCCCAAATAATCAAAGCCCCAAATCGTCTCCAGCAGCTCTTCCCTGCTGTAGACCCTGCCGGGATTGTTCATAAAAAGCTGCAAGAGGTCAAATTCCTTGACGGTCAGGTTCACGCTTTCGCCATGCGCCTCCACGGTGCGGTTTCCTATGTTGATGTGCAGATCCCCCGCCGTGATCTCCGTTTTGGCAGCCTCCTGCCGCCCGCCGGCGCGGCGCAGTATCGTTTTGATGCGCGCCTTGACCTCAAGAATATTAAAGGGCTTCGTCATATAATCATCCGCGCCGTACTCCAGCCCCAATATCTTATCCATATCCTCGCCCTTCGCCGTGAGCATGATGATGGGGATATCGCTGTTTTCGCGCACAGTCTGGCAAACCTCAATGCCCGAAAGCTTCGGCAGCATCACGTCCAGCAGCACCAGATCGTAATCGCCGCCGTTGAGCTTTGCAAGCGCCGTTTCGCCGTCGCCTGCGGAATCGATCTCGTATCCGTCCTGTTCAAGGGCAAATTTCAAGCCCTTAACGATGAGGGGCTCATCGTCTACAAGCAATATCCGTTTTGCCATGGCGCTACCCTGCTTTCTTCGTTTCTTACCTTGTAATATAGCACGAACATCCGCCGCGGCGCAACGGAAAACATATATGATAGGAAAAGTTCATAAAATAGGCTGTACAATTTGTCGCTTTTTTTGCTATACTATTTGGGTTAACGCAACCTATGCCCGAGACGGGCTTACAAAACCCTCGGAAAGGATTGTAACGGTTTGAAACGTTTTACCTGCGCCGCGCTGTCGCTGTTGATGGTATTGCTCATGCTGCCTCGCACCGGTCTTGCGGCTTTTGATCCTGAAAGCGTCTCTACGCCTTATATCGTGCTGATGGACGCCGCCACGGGAAACATCCTGTATGAGCGGCAGTCGAACGAGCGCGCGTACCCCGCGAGCACCACGAAGATCATGACCTGCATACTGGCTTTGGAAATGTGCTCCTCTTTGGATGAGATCGTGACGGCGGGCGACGTCGTGGAGGATCGCGGTTCCACCGCCGGCATCAGCCGCGGGGAGGAAATGCCGTTGCAGGATATGCGCTACGGCACGATGCTACGAAGCGGCAACGACACGGCGCGCG
>JAQVRG010000017.1 GCA_028701165.1 Eubacteriales bacterium
TGCAAGCACAAGCTTATCCACGAGCGCCGGATATTCGGCGGCAAGCTGCAAGGCGATCATCCCGCCCTGCGAAACGCCTAAAATGTGCGCGTTCCCGATGCCAAGCGCCATCATCACCCGCGCCTGATCGCACGCCATATCCCGTATGGAAAAACACGCGGGCAGGTCGTTTCTCCTGCTGAACACATAGACCCTGTACGCCTTGGCAAAGGTGCGGTAGAGCAGCGCAAAGGAGCGCGCGGCGTTTTTGACGGTCTTGATGCCGTCGCCTAAGCCCGGCAGCATGACAAGCGCCTTTTCGCCGCTTCCGAAGGCGATAAAATCGAGCGTACCGCCGTCGATCTCGATGGAATGATTCTCCGCTTGCAGCATTGGGTTTCCTCCGTTCAATATGTCAATATCGTTTTATGCTGGCAGCGGCGTTCCATCCGCCGAAGCACCGCTGTTTAAAAAATAACGTGTACAAAGGGCGGAGGCGCAGGGTGGCGTTCAGCCAAGCGTCATTTGCATTTTGATCTCGTTAAGCTTCTCCCCGTCCAAGCTCCATTCGCTGTTTTCGACCGCCTCGACGCAGCAAAAGCCCATCTTCTCATAACGCCGGATCGCCTCCGTGAGGGGGCTTGCCGTCCATAGAATCAGCGTTTGATAGCCGACCTCCCGCGCTTTTGTAAGCAAAGCGTCCAAGAGCGCCTTTCCGACCCCCACGCGGCGGTATGCCTTTTCCACCAAGAACAGCCTTAATTGTCCCGTGGACGGTTCGTTCGTTTGGCAGAGCATGACGCAGCCGATCAGTTTGCCGTCGGCCTCGGCGACCCACAGCGCTTCCCGATCGTTTGGCTCACGCTTGGCAAAGGATAGGGCGACGTTTTGCGCATAGGCGATAAAGGCGTCTCCCCACCTGTATTCTTCGGCATACACCCTTTTGTGCGCGTCCGCTACATAGCCTTCTTCGCCGCGCGCGTAGGGTCTGATTGTATAGTCTATCGTGCACTCCGTTTCCGTACCG
Organism: Eubacteriales bacterium; assembly: GCA_028701165.1. GTDB lineage: Bacteria > Bacillota > Clostridia > Christensenellales > CAG-138 > JAQVRG01. Next base: position 1,007 of record JAQVRG010000017.1, read on the forward strand.
CTTTAGTATTCGCTTCACCGATCCAGTTTCACCCTAATCCTCCGCAAGCCGTTTGAGCGTGTCGCCCGCAATGCGGTACACCGTCCAGTCGGCCATCGGCTCCGCGCCCAGCGAACGGTAAAAATCGATGCTGCTTTGGTTCCAGTCAAGGCACCACCACTCCAAACGGCCGCAGCCGCGTTCGGCAGCGATCGCCGCAAGCTTTTTGAGCATCGCCTTCCCATACCCTTTTCCCCTGCAATCGGGCTGTATGTACAGATCCTCAAGATAGAGTCCGGCGCGCCCGAGAAACGTGGAAAAGTTATGAAAGAAAAGCGCAAAACCGATCTCCGCGCCGTCCGCAACGGCGAAAATGACCTCCGCCTTATGTTGATCGAAGATCGACGCTTCCAACAGCGCTTCGTCCGCTACGACCGCGTCCGCCATGTGTTCATAGTCCGCAAGCTCTTTGATAAAGCGCAGGATCAAGGGCGTATCCTTCCTATCTGCATATCGGAAGGTCAGTTTCCCGTTCATTTGAGTTACCTCTGTCGATGTATGATTTATTGCGCAAGAAGCGCTACCCTGTAATGATATCCGATTTCCCGATTTCTGTAAAGAATCGCGCCGCCCATTTTGCGACCGGCGCGTCACCCGTCCCAAGAGCGCCGTCTGCGTGGGCGACGCTCCTTACTTTTTTGATGCAATGCGCCTGTGTGCATGCTATACTAGCTGATAAAGAAAACCGGCAAAGGGGGAGCACGGCAATGCAAAACGATGAACGCGTCAAATATTTCTATGAAACCATCGTATCCAAGCACAAGCTGGAGGCGCTTTCCGACTTCATCGCCGCGGATTGTGTTGTCAAAACGGGAGAAACGTTCACCCCCGTCGGCGTGGACGGCATGCGGGCGCATCTTGCGGCCATACGAAACACCTACCCAGATTACACGATGAAAATCATCAAGCAGTATACGGACGGCGCGTATGTGATCTCCGAATTCATCATGACCGGAACGCATCAGGGCGTTTTTCTAGGCATCACGCCGACGAACAAGGTCATTTCCATTACAGGCGTGGACATCGATAAGGTCGTAGACGGAAAAATCGCCGAACACGGCGGCGCGGCCAATACCTTTGACGCCTTTTGGGAGCATAGCCTGATCAAGCCGGTGTAAAGCTTATAAGCCAAAGACACGGTGCCGCGTCCCTCCGGCGAATTGCTTTTACGCCGTCGGTCGGTTATACTATTGCCGTTCAGACAGATCGCAGGAAGGGTATGTCAGCCTATGCAAAAGATAACGACCGTGTATGTGCGTCATTTGGACGCGCCGCATCAACAGGAAAGTCTCACCAAATACCTGCCCTTAAACGAGGCGCTCAAAAAGGAAGTTCGCAGCGCCGTATACGAATTGTTCGACAAAGCCGGCGGGGGAGCGCTGCTCAAGTCGAGCAGGGAGGTTTTTATTAAGCCCAACGGTATCGACGGGCAGCCTTACTGTTATACGCGGCCGGAGTTTGTCGAAGCGGTCATCGCCTATTGGAACGAGCATGGCGCAAAAAAGGTGTATCTGTTTGAAAATTCGACGCAAAGCAACGCGACGCGCCTCGTTTACGCGGTGACAGGCTACGATAAGGTATGCAGGCGCACCGGGGCGATCCCCGTCTATCTGGACGAAGATAAAACCGTCCCCTTCGCGTTCAAGGGGCGGCCTTCGCAAGCGGACGATCCAAACGGCTACAGGATGACCACCTTCGATATGCCGCGGTTCGTGGTGAAGCATCTGATCGAGGACCGGGATCAAAATCTCTATATCAGTCTGCCTAAGCTCAAAACGCATTCTATGGCCGGCGTCACGCTGGGGGTCAAGAACCAATGGGCGTTTCCCGCCCATGCAAGCCGTGGCTTCGACCACAACTACAACCTTGCAAACAAGCTCGTCGATGTGCTTGCGTATGTGCGTCCGGATTTCACCATGATAGAAGGGATCGAAGGGACGATCTATGGCCACTATCCCGCGACGGCGCTCGCGGACGAAGCGGTGCTGCCGCTTCGGGTGATCGTGGGCGGCAAAAACGTGGTCGCGGTGGATATGGTGGGCGCAAGCGTTTTCGGGCTGACGCTCGATGACGTTCCGCATTTAAAGAGTGCCGTGGAAAAAGACCTTTCGGACGGGGTAAAAAGCCTTTCGGATGTTGCGATAGACGGAGACGTTTCCATGTACGGCGCCCGCTATCCCTACGACCTCATGGATGCTTACCCGCAGAACGTCCGCGTGATGATGGGCGCCGAACGCTGCTGCAAGCAGGGTTGTCAAAACAACCCGCTTACATTGCTTCAGATCCTCTACAACGACCATCACGGCAAGGGCGGCTGGACCATGGTGATGGGCAAGGGGCATGACACGCGGGAGATCGACGCCATAGAGGGCCGGGTGCTCATCGTTGGCGATTGCGCGATAGAAGAGGTGGGGGAACGGCTCCTGCAAAGGCTCGGAAAACGAAATGTGTATTTTAGCCCCAAATGCAACAGTCTGGCCTCCTCCGCGGCGGCGATGTTCCATCTTATGCAGGTTGACCCCATGGTATTTGTACCCATCAACCCCATAAGAGCGCTCGGCCGCTTAACGCTCTCCAAGCTGCACGGCTCGACGGCGCTGGTTCCTTCGCCCTTATCCAACCGTTTCAAAACGGTTTGACCGCCGCTGCGCCGACGCAGCACCCCCCCTGTTTATTTGGCGCTTTATCAAAATGGCGCGCATGTTGGAAGGTGTTTGATTTGCATGATCTAATGAAGGTTATAATCGGCGTTGCCATACCGTTTGTCGGAACCACGCTTGGCGCGGGCATGGTCTTTTTCATGAAGGGCGAAATGAACGCCCGCCTGCAAAAGCTCCTCTTGGGCTTCGCTTCCGGCGTAATGATCGCGGCCGCCGTTTGGTCGCTGCTGATCCCCGCCATCGACATGTCGGAAACGGCGGGCAAGGTGGCGTGGATCCCCGCGCTGATCGGGTTTCTGATCGGTATCGGATTCCTGCTGTTGCTGGATATCCTCATCCCTCATCTGCATTTGAACGCCGATTCTCCCGAAGGAACGCCCTCGGGGCTCGGCAAATCGCTGATGCTTGTGCTGGCGGTCACGCTGCACAACATTCCCGAGGGGATGGCCGTAGGCGTGGTGCTTGCGGGCATGCTTTCCGGCGGAGAGATCATTACCACCGCAGGCGCGTTCGCCCTTGCGGCCGGCATTGCGATACAGAATTTTCCGGAGGGCGCGATCATATCCATGCCGCTGCTTGGCACGGGTCTTTCGCGCGGCAAGGCGTTTCGCTACGGCTTCCTTTCCGGTATCGTCGAGCCGGTCGGCGCTGTGATCACCATCCTGCTCACGTCGCTTGTAACGCCCATCCTGCCCTACATATTATCCTTTGCAGCCGGCGCCATGATCTATGTTGTCGTTGAGGAGCTTATCCCGGAGGCGCAGGCGGGCGAGCACAGCAACATCGGCACGATCGGTGCGGCGCTCGGCTTCGCTTTGATGATGGTGCTGGACGTAGCGTTAGGATAAGCGCAAGAGAAGAGAGCCATGAAGAAGCTGTACATGATAGGCGGAACCATGGGCGCAGGCAAAACAGCCGTATGCGAAGCGCTCAAGCAGGCGCTCCCAAGGAGTGTGTTCCTTGACGGCGACTGGTGCTGGAACGCGCATCCGTTTCAGGTGACGAACGAAACCAAAGCGATGGTCATGGAAAACATATGCTTTCTGCTCAATCAATTCCTTCGCTGTTCCGCTTATGAAAACGTCATATTCTGCTGGGTGATGCACGAACAGAGCATCATTGATGCCATTTTGGCGGGCACGGACAGGACAAGCTGCGATACCAAGGTGATTTCGCTTATGTGCAGGCCGGATACGCTGCGTCAAAGGCTCGAAAACGACGTCCGCAGCGGCGTGCGCACGCGGGACGTCATCGCACGGAGCATGGAAAGGATGCCGCTTTATGATATGCTGCAAACAGAGAAAATCCACACAGACGATATAAGCATCTGCGAAATCGTTGCGCGCATCAAAACGCTCTAATCTTCTTGACAGCGCCAAGCCGCACCTCTCATGGCGACGGCGCTGCGCAAGCCCTTCATCTTCCGTCTAAAGCGCTTACAGCAGCGCTTCCACCCGATCTACAGCGGCATAGAAGCAGTTGGGGTCAAGCGCGCGCCGCGCGCGCAGGCAGTTGTCCTTGATTTCGGCGTCGCGGCTGACGCGCTCCACCGCGGCGTACAGCGCCTTTGCGCTCGTCGGAAAAGAACGCACGCGCACGCCCAGCCCCATCTCCGTTATACGCCGGGCATTGCTGATCTGATCATTGATAAAGGGCATGGCGATCATCGGCACGCCCATCGAAATGGCTTCGTTTACGCTGTTCATGCCGCAATGCGTTAAAAACACATCCGCGTTTTGCAGCACTTCGATCTGCGGAACAAAGGCATACGCGCGGATATTGTCCGGCAGCTTTCCAAGCGAGGCAGGCTCGACTTTTCCGGTGTTCAAGATCACGGAAAAGCGCGTATGCGCGAAAGCACGTATGCACGCCTTGCAAAAGCCGCGATTACTGATGATGCTGCCAAGCGAAATGTAGAGAATCGGGCGTTTCATGTCGCCATAGGGTATGTCGCTTTGCGTATCGGGCACATGAAAGGGCGGCGCTGCAAAAATGTAGCTTTCGTCAAAGCTGTCGCGGCAGGGCTGGAACACCTCCGGCACATAAACAAGGTTCAAATTGGGCTGATCGTACAGCACCGCATCGGTCATACGCTTGTGCGCAAGCCCCATATAGGCGACGTTTCTTTTCCCCATGACCTGCGCGTCGATCAGCTTGCAGGACAGCCTGAAAAACGGCGTCGCGCGATCGATCATGCTTGCATCCCATGCGGGCTGTGAAAACTGCCTTACGCAGGGGATCTGCAAGCGTTCGGCGATGCGCAAGCCGGGATAGAAAAACATTTCATAGATAAAAAGGTCAAATTTATTTTGTATGCTTAACGCCGTATCATATGCCGCGCGGAAGCAGCGCATCTTTTTTTGCTGCGGGCGCGGGTTGTCGGGATAATGAATATAGGGAACGAAGGTTGCTCCCGTTGCGCGGATTGCGTCGGCATATTCCGGCGCGTTCACATACTGCACCGTATGCCCGCGTTTTACAAGCTCGCGGGCTAGATAAAGCGTAGGATTCGTATGCCCCGCGTAGGGAATATTGACCATCAGTATGCTTGCCATGATTTTCTCCTCTATATAAATTGCCGCACCGGCGCAAAGCGCCGCGGTTTTTCCCAAGCCGCTTCTTCTTTTATATCATGAAACAGTGCGTTCGCAAACGCAAAATCAAGCGGCGCGCCGTTATAAAAAGGCCGAAAAAGCGCCGGAAGCGGCGCAAAACGGCATGGCTATTCCCTTCTTGCCGTAATGAGATAGAGCGACCGCATCGTTTGCGGAACAAGCCGTATATCCATATGTGCAAAGCCTGCCGCGCCGCAATAAGCGCTGACTGTTTTTCGATCCAAAAAGGTGCCGCCGTCCATTTTTTCCATCAACCATCCCAAAACGCGATGCCGCATCCAATCCTCAAGCAGCGGATCGCCGATGATAAGTGTGCCGCCCCTTTTCAGTACACGGAACGCGTCGCCGATCCCTTTCTCCTTTGCGTCCCAGTGATGCAGCGACAACACGGCGACCGCCGCGTCAAAGGATTCCGAAGCGAAGGGCAGATTTTCAGCCGTACCCTTTTTAAACGACACGTTACCGGAAGAAAACGGCTTTCCGATAACGTCGTCTATGGCTGTAACGGCGGTGCGTGGGAAAACCGTTGAAATCGCCCGTGTGAAGGCCCCGTCGCCGCACCCGATATCCAAAATCGTTTGCGGGGTTGTCCGCAGCCGCCGAAGCTCCTCTAAAACGGCATGATGTATGGTTCTCAATGATTTCACCTTCAAATCCCGATTTTGTCCGTTCCGCTAGTCTAAACCGAAAGACTTATGTTTTCAGAATATATCTGATTTCGCGCAAATCCTTTCCGCCGATCGTATCGTCCAAATAGTCCCCGGTCGGCGAAAAGCCGAGCTTCTCATAAAAGGATCTTGCGCGGAGGTTTTCTTCTAAAACCCAAAGAAAGACGTCACGATAGCCCCGTTTCTTCAATTCGTCTATGGCTGCCTTGAGCAGCGCCGTACCGTAGCCCTTTCGCATGGCGTCCGGCAACAGATAGACCGAAATAATCTCGCCCCATCCGGCGAACTGCGCAAAGCGCGAGGCGCTAAAGCTGCTCGTTCCTATCATTTTCCCGTCATCGAAGCAAAGCAGCGTATGCCGGTTTGCATCATCCAAGTGTTCCGCCCAGCGCCCCTCCGGGATGGAATCGAGATACGCCTGCGGAATGACGCCCGCGTATGCGTATTTCCAGCTTTGCTCATAGATCCTGCTGATTTCCAGCCTGTCGTCCGCAGGCGTGATCCATCTTATCACCATGCTTTGATCCTCACAGCTTTCGCTTTTTTGATCCATCCGGCGCGTAACGCGGATATCCGTCCGCTTTGTACGGTTTATCTCGCTTACCAACCATATAATACCATAGAAGCCGCGACATAGAAAAACGATATCTTCAGAAGTTTGGAAGTAATGCCGGTCGATCCGCAAACTGCTTGCGTGCCCATCGCTATTGCGTGCCAAACGTTTTCAGCGAGGGCACGCAATTTCTGAGCGCTTAATGCGCGGTTAATCTTTATAGCGTATCCTTTGGAATCATGTATAATAGAGTACATAAATGCAAAAAGGAATTGCGGGAGAAAAAGCATGCGGATTTTGGTTGTGGAGGACGAGCCGAGCCTTAACGCGCTGCTTGCAAACAAGCTGCGCAAAGAACGCTACAGCGTTGACGCCTGCCTTACCGGAACGGACGCGCAGGACTATCTTGCGTGCGCCGAATACGATGTGATCGTGCTTGACGTCATGCTGCCGGGTGTGAGCGGCTTAGAGATCCTTCGCGCGCTAAGAAGCCGCGGCGATAAAACGCCCGTGCTGCTGCTTACGGCTAAGGACGGCGTGCAGGATCGCGTGGCGGGGCTGGACTGCGGTGCGGACGATTATCTTGTGAAGCCCTTTTCCTTTGACGAGCTTCTTGCAAGGCTTCGCGTCATCCTTAGAAGAAGCGCCGGCAACGTGGACGACGTTTTTACGCTCGCGGATCTCAAGGTGGATTGCAGGGCGCATACCGTGTCGCGCGCGGGCGTGCCGATCGCGCTTAGCAGTAAGGAGTTCTCCATCTTGGAATACATGATACGCAATCGCGGCGCCGTGCTTTCGCGCGAAAGAATCAGCAACCATATTTGGAATTATGAATATGAGGGCGGCTCCAACGTGGTGGATGTGTACATCCGGTACCTGCGCCGCAAGCTCGACGACGGCTTTTCGCCCAAGCTCATCCATACCGTCCGCGGAACGGGCTATGTATTGCGGGAGGAGGGCTGATATGCGCCGCCTGTCCATCAAAATGCGGATCACGCTTTGGTATGCGGCCGTCATGACCGTAACGGTCGCGGCGGCGGTCGCCTTTCTATTTTATGCAAGCCGAAAGGAGATGCGAAGCTCCACAGCGTATACCCTACAGGATATTCTGCGGGAGGATTTCGCGCAGATCGACTGTGAAGACGGCGCACTTGTGTTTGACGAGGATTTTGCGGGTGCGCAGGGCGACGTTTCCGTATCGGTTTTCAACGCCGACGGCGGCTTCCTGTATGGAAAGACGCCCAAGGGCTTTGCTATCGCCACCCCCTTTGCGGATGGAAGGCTGCGGGAGATCGTTTCCTACGGAACGGAGTGGTATGTATTCGACCGCATGGAAGCGTTGGACGGGTACGGTTCGCTTTGGCTGCCCGCCGTCGTGTCCGCCGACGCGGTCGCAAAAACCTACGGCTCCATGCTCCGCAAGGCGCTTTTGCTCCTACCCGCGCTGGTGCTGCTTTCCGCGGTGATCGGGTATCTGCTGACGCGGCGCGCTCTGCGGCCTGTGCGGCAGATTACGGCGACCGCCGAACAAATCGGGGAAAGCCGCGACTTGACAAGGCGGATCGCGCTTGGCGAGGGGCGCGACGAGGTGTATGTGCTATCCAACACCTTTGACCGCATGTTTGATAAACTTGAAGAGGCGTTTGAAAAGGAAAAACAGTTTACCGCCGACGCCTCGCATGAACTGCGCACGCCAACAGCCGTGATCCTCTCCACCTGCGAATACGCCGCCGCGCACGCGGAAACGCTCTCACAGGCGCAAAGCGCCATAAGCTCCATACAGACGCAGGCGCAAAAGATGAGCGCGCTCCTTTCACAGCTCCTTATGCTGTCCCGTGCGGATCAGGGGCAGGAGAAGCTGCAATGGGAGCCGGTGGATATGAGCGAGTTGACGGAGCTGGTGGCTGAGCAGGAACAGGAGGCGGCCGCCGCGCGCGGGATCGTTATCCATACGCAGCTCGAGCCGCATTTGCTTTTGCTTGGCGACGAAACGCTTCTGATGCGGCTTTTGATCAATCTGCTGGAAAACGCGGTGAAGTACGGACAGGAAAACGGCATCGTGCATATAGCGCTGACGCAGGACGAGGATAGCGTCATCGGCAGCATCCGGGATAACGGCAGGGGAATCGCGCCGGAGAATTTGGATCGTATATGGGGGCGCTTCTATCAAGAGGACGCGTCACGGGGCGAAGCCTCGGGGTGCGGGCTGGGGCTTTCCATGGCAAAGTGGATCGTGGAGGCGCACGGCGGCAGCATCAGGGCGGAAAGCCGGTTGGGCGAGGGGAGCGTTTTTACATTTATTCTTCCAAAAAAGAATCGCATTTCTTAATATGCCTTTCATTTTCACAAGCTACAATGATGGCAGGATCGAAAGAGACTGCCATTCTTTATGGAAAGCGAGGAACCGTTCATGCAAAAAAAGATACACCTATTGGCTGCCGTACTATGCCTTAGCCTATTATGCGGCTGTGCGCAGATCATACCGGCGCAGGCCATGCTGCAGCCCAAAACCATGCAGGCGACAAACGCCGCAGACAGCCATGAGATCACATCGGAGGGCGCAACGGAGACAGCCTTAAAAAGCGCCGGCTTAACGGAAGCGGAGGTGACCCGCGTACGCGTAAAAAAAGACAAGGCGCACGGCGTCGAGGTATACGAGGTGGAATTCCGCGCGGGCGATACCAAGTATGAATATGAGATCAGCGCCGTAACGGGCGAGGTGCTTGCCGTTGACGTGGATACGCAAAAGGGCGCGCACATCATCCCGAACCCGTCAAAAAAAGAGACTGCAAAGGAAAAGGACAACGCGCCGCTGCCGCCTTCCGCCGGCGCGAAGACGCCCGCAAAGGATGAGAAGCCCCTCCATGCTGCCGCATCTAGCAAAGATGCGCTGCCGGCTTCAGACGCGGGCTATATAGACGAGGCGACAGCCAAGGCCGCGGCGATCGCCCATGCCGGACTTCAAGAAGCCGATATCGTCTTTGGCAAAACCGACTTGCGCAAGGGAAACGGCGGGAACGCACACTACAAGCTCAAATTCTTCGCGGGCGACACGGAATACGAATATAAAATCGACGCGAAAACGGGCGCTGTGCTGGAAGCTGAAAAGGAACGCATCGCGGGCAAGCCCGGCACGGCCGTCGCGGAAAACTATGTGGGCGAGGATGCGGCAATCAAGGCGGCGCTTTCCTATGCGGGATGCGTCCAAAGCGAGGCGGCTGGGCTTAGTGTGGAATTTGATTTTGAAAAGGGTCTTGCCGAATACGAGGTGGAATGGCATGTAGGGCGTATGGAGTACGCCTGTGACGTTGACGCCGTTACGGGGAAAATACTAAGCTTGGAAAGTGAAATGGATGATTAACCCAAAGAGAGCCCGTTAGCATGTTAGGCGCAGGGGGAAGCGGAGCATCCGCGTTGCGCGAATCCAAATCAGCCGCTTCCTTCTTTAATTAGGCAGGAGAATCGCATCTCCTTATAGGCATGCCGCCGATGTTTCCAGTTAATCAAGTCGTTTGCCTTGCGCTTCTATGGTATACTGAATTGCCGCGTAAAAAAACGCGGACGGAAATGCCTTTTCCATACGCTTGCTGCCCGCATTTGTTTACGCGAAATGATCGCCGCTACCCGCTGCGCTTCCGCGTGACGCAGGCGACGGAGTCGGGCATGAAATCAGGTGGGAGGATCGGTTATGATGAGAGATGTTGAAAAGACGATCGGCAATTTGGCGGATAAGGCTTCCTTGACGCAAATCTGCTATGTTGACGACGGTGGGTATCCGATTACAAAGGCCATGCTGAAGCCAAGAGAACGAGAAGGGATCAAAACATTTTGGTTTTCCACCAACACCTCCTCCAACAAAGTAAAGTTTTTTAAGAAGAATCCCAAAGCCAGCATTTACTTTGTGGATAAGCGCTTTTTCCGTGGTGTAAGCCTTGTAGGCACCGTCGAGGTTCTTGAAACGGCGGAAGCGAAGGAGCGGCTTTGGCAGCCGGGCGATACAATGTATTATCATAAGGGCGTGACAGATCCGGACTACTGCGTGTTAAGGTTTACCGCAGAGAAGGGGCGGTTCTACAGCAATTTCAAATCGGAGGATTTCACGGTTGTATAGCCGTCACGCGGAAAAGCTGCCGGAATTGGCGCGCCTAAGAAAAATCGAACTCCTAAAGCCTTAGGTTTATACGTAAAAGCTGACAGCAAGGAGCGAAACAACGTGGCGCTCAACACGATTGTTGCGATTCTGATTTTGGGCGCTGTCATACTGTCTGTAACTTATCCTATCCGCGCAGCACTTCCTCGGGCATGCGGATATCAAAACAACACTGGCTATTAATTCACACTTATCCAAAACAAGAGAGGCGCAGAAGTCGGAATCCGTTCGCGCGGCTTTCGACGCGATTTACAAAGTTGCCAAAAAGTTGCCGGAAGAATTGAAAGCCGAATTACTAAAGGAATAGGGCAAAACAAAAGAAGCTAGATAAAATCTAGCTTCTTTGTTTGGCGCGCCCTGAGGGATTCGAACCCCCGACCTTCTGGTCCGTAGCTAGGGAATTGCAGTAATCCCGCTGCAACGCTCATGCCGAAGTGCTCCTGTACAAACTGCTCAAAGTGCGCAAGCGCGGGGTAATACAGCTCTTTGCCCTCAGAATCAAAGGCGTCCCCGAACATCCTGTGCACGGTCTCAATGTCGGGGTG
>JAQVRG010000267.1 GCA_028701165.1 Eubacteriales bacterium
GGGAAAACGAGCACTCCGAGGGTCTGTATAACCATGACAAGCTGGTGGGCTGCGTCAAGCGCGCGCACGACATCGACACCAATCTGTCCGCGCACGTCATGCACGAGAATCTTGTATCTAAAGCCTCTTCTGTCATGGCGCTGCTGTCCGCGGTGCAAAACGCGGGTATCGAAAAGGACGAGGTGGAATATGTGATCGACTGCGCCGAGGAGGCGTGCGGCGATATGAACCAGCGTGGCGGCGGTAACTTCGCAAAGAGCGCAGCGGAGATCGCGGGGCTTGTTTCCGCAAGCGGTTCGGACGCGCGCGGTTTCTGCGCGGCGCCCGCTCACGCCATGATCGAAGCGGCGGCTTTGGTAGCCTCCGGCGCATATAAAACCGTAATGGTGACGGCGGGCGGCTGTACCGCGAAGCTTGGCATGAACGGCAAGGATCACGTCAAGAAGGGCCTTCCCATCATGGAGGACATGATCGGCGGCTTTGCCGTGGTCGTAACGCGCGACGACGGCGTGAGTCCCGAGATCAACCTCGATCTGTTGGGTCGCCACAGCGTAGGCACTGGTTCCGCGCCGCAGGCGGTCATCTCGAGCCTTGTTACCGATCCCTTGGATCGCAATGGCTTGAAGATCACGGACATCGACAAGTATTCGCCCGAAATGCAGAATCCCGACATCACGAAGCCCGCGGGCGCGGGCGACGTGCCGCTTGCGAACTACAAGATGATCGCGGCGCTTGCCGTCAAGCGCGGCGAGCTTGAAAAAGCGGAGCTGGCGAACTTTGCCGTCAAGCACGGTCTGACCGGCTGGGCGCCCACGCAGGGACACATTCCCTCTGGCGTACCCTATATCGGTTTTGCGCGCAACGACATCATGGCGGGCAAGCTGAACCGGGTCATGATCATCGGCAAGGGCTCCTTGTTCCTTGGCCGCATGACCAACCTCTTTGACGGCGTATCCTTTGTGATACAGAAAAACTCCGGCGCTGAGGCCGTTGGCGGCGTAAGCGAGGAGGAGATCAAGGGCATGATCGCAAAAGCGATGAAGGACTTTGCCGCGACGCTGATGAGCCAGGGCGAGTAGGGGGTGACACCTATGAGCAAACGAGAACAAACCATCATCGCCAAGGCCTTTATGGAAATGGCGGAGGGCTTGACAAGCGGCGCATACGGCACGCGTCCCAAGATCGCCTTGACGGGCATGGGCAGCGAGCACGGCGAAGAAAACGCGATGGCGGCGGCGCTGATGGCTGCCGCGCGCGGCGTGGACGTATACTATATCGGCACGCTGGAGGCCGAAGGCGTTACGACCGTCAAGGTCGCCAACGACGAGGAAGGCCACAAGAAGATGGATGAGCTCTTGGAAAAGGGCGAGGTGGATGGCGCTGTTACCATGCACTATCCGTTCCCCATCGGCGTATCCACCGTTGGCCGCGTTATAACCCCAGCCAAGGGCAAGGAGATGTTCGTGGCCAACACCACGGGTACGTCGAGCACCGATCGCATCGAGGGCATGATCAAAAATGCCATCTGCGGCGTGATCACAGCGAAAGCCTGCGGGGTCGCAAATCCCACCGTCGGCATTCTCAACGTGGACGGTGCGCGGCAGACGGAAATGGCGCTCAAGCAGCTCCAAGAGGGCGGCTACGATATCCGCTTTGCGGAGTCCTCCCGCGCGGATGGCGGATGCGTCATGCGCGGCAACGACGTGCTGCAGGGCTCGCCCGATATTATGGTCATGGATTCGCTCACCGGCAACGTCATGATCAAGATGCTTTCCTCCTTCACCACGGGCGGCAGCTTTGAGTCCACCGGCTATGGCTACGGCCCCGGCATCGGCAAGGGCTATGATAAGCTCATTCTCATCATCTCCCGCGCGTCGGGCGCGCCGCTCATTGCAAACGCGTTGGAATACGCGGCGAAGCTCGTGCGCGGCAAGGTGTTCAAGGTAGCGGCGGAGGAGTTTGAAAAAGCCGAGAAAGCGGGCTTAAACAAGATCCTCGAAGCGCGCAAGGAAGCAAGCAAGCCTGCGGCGGCAGCGGAAACGGTGACAGCCCCCCCCGCGGAGCCTGTGACTGCGAGCATTCCGGGCATCGAGGTGATGGACCTTGAGGATGCGGTGCAGGTGCTTTGGAAGGCCGGCATCTACGCGGAGTCCGGCATGGGCTGCACGGGGCCGCTGGTCATGATGAGCGAAGCGAACCACGAGAAGGCCATGGAGCTTTTGAAAAAAGCCGGCTATGTCGGCTAAGGAGGCAGCATGAAGGTCAACGATGTAATCGAAAAGGTTGAAAAAGATCTGACTGCGGAAGAGCTTATCGACTTGGTCGCCAACCATAACCGGCAGATCGATCTTCTCTTTGCGGACGCGAAAACCGATGCGGACGGATATCTGACGTGGGACGCGGAAAACTGGACCTCTGTGGACGGCAAGCGCTTTATTTGCAGCTATTCGCTCCAAGGCCGCGTGCTCTCGGATTACTGCGGTTATAACAAGTACGATCTGAAGGGCTATTTCCAGCCGGACAAGGCCAAGGAAATTCGCCTGAACTGACGCGTATCGTCTGCCGAACAGACATAAAGAACCCAGTCGCATGACTGGGTTCTTTAACTATCGCCGAATTTCTTTGGGGATTGTCAAGGGTCGGAACCCCTTGACTTTTCATCGCCCGAAGCGACATGTGCGCTCAGGGCGGAGAGCCTTGCATGTAAGGCTGTCTTTACAAGCTGCAACGACCGTGAGCGTGCGCAAACAGTTGCAGCTTGTGGCTTCATCGACAAAGGGTTTGACCTTTGTCGATGAGTAAAGAACCCAGTCGTATGACCGGGTTCTTTATGGTATAGGGTATTATGCCTTCAGATCCCGCTTGAAATGCGCGGCGCTGTATTCTCTTACCAGTTTATAAACCACAGGCGAGAGTGCCAGCAACGCAACAAGGTTGGGGATCGCCAGCAGTGCGTTGAGGGTATCGGCGATATCCCAAGCAAGGGAGAGATCCATCGTCGCGCCCACGATGACAATAAGGCAGAACAAGGA
>JAQVRG010000018.1 GCA_028701165.1 Eubacteriales bacterium
TATCGCGCAAGGCTTGCGCGACCTCGCGGGGTCCCTTGGCATTCTTGCCGCCCACGGGATCACAGGCGCCGGAAAGGACTAGAATGGGTTTATGCGGCACCTTGCTCGCCCAATCCTTTTGACCGATTTCCATCAAGCCGTCGAAAAGGTCGCGGAAGGCCGCCGTGGTGAAGATAAAACCGCATTTGGGGTCTTGCATGTACGCTTCTACAATGGCGCTGTCGTGCGAAAGCCAATCAAAGGGCGTTTTCGCATCGGGGATGGCCTTGGCGTACGCGCCGAAGGCAAGCTTATCAAGCGATTGGTTGGGCGTTTTCAGCTTGCCCTTTTTGATATCGCGGTTGGCGATCCATTTGGCGATGGGTAGCGCGGCGTTTTTTCCCGCTGTGCCGGAGAAGATGAAGCCGTCTATATCCGTTCCGCAGCGGGAGGCATAGCTGCGCGCCAAAAAGGAGCCCATGCTGTGGCCAAAGAGAACATAAGGCAGATCGGGATATGCCGCTTTCGTGTTGGCGTGCAGGGTCTGCATATCCTTGATTAAATTTGTCCAGCCGTCCGTTTCGCCGAAATAGCCGTCCGTTCCCGTGCCGGAGGTTTTTCCGTGACCGATATGATCCTGCCCCGTCACCACAAAGCCGCGCTCACATAAATAAGACGCAAAACCGCTATACCGGCTGATGTGCTCTGCCATGCCGTGCGTAAGCTGCACGACGCCGCGCGGTTTTTCCGCGTCCGGTATCCATGTGCTGACATAAACGTCCCCCAAACCGGTTGAGGAAGGGAAAAAGGATTCCGTCGTCATAAGATATGCCCTCCTAAAAAATGCAATACTGCGCCATCGCGCAATGGAAAGAATAATTTAGTATACCATAAAAAGTATAGCTCTGCTTTGATGTTTTAAACTATGTATTAGTTTTACTTATTGCAAAACCCATAATGATAGCTTATAATAAAAAAATCGACAGAAAGGGAATAAAGCGATATGACAGCGGATCTGGATCTTTACAGCATATTTTGCACCGTAGCAAAATGTGGCAGCCTTTCGCACGCGGCGCGCGAGCTATACGTCAGCCAGCCTGCGATCAGCCAATCTATGCACAGGCTGGAATATATGCTTGGCTGCACGCTTTTTACAAGAAACAGCCGCGGCATCACGCTTACGAGCGAAGGACGCATGCTCTACAGCTACGCGGATAAAGCGGTTAGCCTGATTACCGCTGCCGAGGACAAGCTTAACCGCATGCGCACGCTTAAAAGCGGCGGTTTAATGATCGGCGCGAGCGATACGCTGTGCCAATATTTTCTCTTGCCCTATTTAGAAGAATTTCATATGGCATACCCCGACGTGCAGCTGCAGGTAACCAACCGCACCACGCCGGAAACGGTGGAGCTTCTTAAGGTAGGTAAGGTCGACATCGCGCTTGTAAATCTGCCCGTTGAAGACAGTGCGCTTTCGACCCGCGAAGTGCTCAAGGTACATGACGTTTTTGTCGCGTCCGAAAGGTTTGCAAGTCTTAAGGGGCATCCCGTGCAGTTTAATGATTTGGCACGCGAACCGCTGGTGCTGCTGGAGCAGGCTTCCAATTCCAGAAAATACTTGGATGATTTTGCTTCCGTGTGCGGCGTGACGCTGCATCCGGAAATCGAATTGGGCGCGCATTCACTCTTGGTGGAATTTGCAAAGATCGGCTTAGGCATTGCTTGCGTGACCTATGAATTTGCGGCGCAGGCCATCAACAGCGGCGAGCTTTTTGAAATCGAACTCACGACGCCCATGCCCTCACGAAACATCGGCCTTATATCCTTGGAGGGCGTGCCGCTTTCCGCCGCTGCCGACAGGTTTATTTCTATCGTATTGCATCAGGAGGTCGAAAAGGAATAGTATGGCGTCCAAAGGGAACGGATCGAATCCGATACTGGCAGCTTATTTTATCTTGGTTGCGCTTGTCGTTGCGGGCGTGACCATTTTTGCGTTGCTTTATTCCGGGCAAGGCGCAGCCGCGCTCAACAATGCCAGCGCCGCCTTTAACGAAGCCGTGCAGGAGGAACGCGGCTTGGATATTCAAACGACGCCGGCGCCCACGCCCACCCCCGTCCCCGTTTCTTTGGCGGGGCGCATCATTCCTTACTATGATACGGGTATTTGGGGTTATAAAAACACAGCCGGACAGATCGTGATACAGCCTGCGTTTACAGAGGCGTACGAGTTTGAAAACGGCGTTGCTTTCGCAAAAAAAGACGGTGTTTTCGGACTTCTTTCCGTAAACGACGTGTGGCTTGTAGAACCCGTATGGACGAGCGTGCAGCCGTTTTCGGACGATTATGCGGCGGTGGAAAAGGACGGCAAGTGGGGCTATATTGACAGAAGCGGCAAGACGGTGATCGACTATACATTCCGTGAAGCAGGCAGCTTTCACTGCGGGCGCGCCGCTGTGCGAAGCGGTTCGGCGTTTGGCTATATTGACATTTTCGGCAATATGGCGGTAAGCGCAAAATGGCGCAAGGCCGGTGATTTTGCGGAAGATTTGGCCTTTGCAACCTCCAATGAATATGAGAAGGACCGCCATTACATCATCGATAAGGTGGGCGAAAAGGTAGCGACGCTCGGTTCTACGATCCAAGGCACCGTTTTTTCCGAAGGGTTCGCGGTCGTTGTGGAGCGTGGCTCGACGTATTATTACTTGAATTCCGTCGGGCAATCCGCCTACAAGCAGACCTTCCGCGACGCGCGCGCTTTTTCGGAAGGGCTGGCGGCGGTGCAGAACGAGGACGGATGGGGCTTCATCAATACCCTCGGCTCCTTTGAGATTCCCGCACAATACGCACAGGTGCAGGATTTTAGCGACGGCTATGCCGCGGTGCTGGATAAGGCCTCCGGAAAGTGGGGCTATATCGATCAGAAGGGCGAAGGCAAGATCGAAGCGCTGTACGATTCCGCGGAGCCTTTTCAAGAAGGCTTTGCCATCGTATCGATCGGCAGCGAGTTTTATTTGCTGGATCAAAAAGGCGAAAGCAAGTTATTCTATACGAAATAAAAATACTGCTTGCAATGCCGTAACGCTTGTGTTAGAATCGTCATGTTTGAGTTCTGGGCCGAAAGGCCATGTTATATATGTCGGTAAGGAGGTGTAATGCATGGGTAAGTTTTGTGAAGTATGCAACAAGGGTGCTATGTCCGGTAATTTGGTGAGTCACTCCAATCGTAAAACCAAAAGGACTTGGGCTCCTAACGTTCAGCGTGTTACCGTCGTCGTGGGCGGCGTTGCGCGCAAGATGAACGTTTGCACGCGTTGCCTTCGTTCCGGCAAGGTACAGCGCAGCGTTTGAGAAAAAATCGTTTGGGCGGGCGTCTTCGGACGTCCGTTTTTATTATGCAAAGATTTGTCCTATCTGCGGAATAGAAACCACTCAAAGCATACAATACCGATAAAGGAAAGCACGATTGCGTTCCAAAGGCTGATATCCAAGCACAGCCACAACGGCAAAAGAATCAAGAATAAGCAGCCGCAGCGGAAAGTGCGCCGCCTTACGCAGCCTCTGCGTATACGGACTGTAGAGGGTCTTGTTTGCATGCGCCGACCTCCAATCATTACGATAGCATCATACTAACAACATACGCGGCGCGCGCCGCGGACGTTCACGCCAAGAAGAATGAAAGAATACAATGGAAAGTATAATTCTTCGGGGGTAATGGTATGTCCAAAATGGTTGAAATACGAGAT
Source organism: Eubacteriales bacterium (assembly GCA_028701165.1). Classification (GTDB taxonomy): domain Bacteria; phylum Bacillota; class Clostridia; order Christensenellales; family CAG-138; genus JAQVRG01. The sequence goes on from JAQVRG010000018.1 coordinate 3,723, forward strand.
GTAGATCTCATTTATCATGAAATGCAGGGCGAAACGCTCGCCCTAAGGGGGCTTAGCATGGATGTTGCGCAAGGCGAATTCGTGTCCGTGGTCGGCCCCTCCGGCTGTGGAAAAACGAGCATGCTGTCCATGCTTGCGGGGCTGCTGCAACCGTCCGGCGGTACACTATGGGTCGGCGATTCATCGCCGGGATATATGCTGCAGCGGGATCATCTGCTGGATTGGCGCACGATCGAAGGAAACATTCTGCTCGGCTTGGAGGTAAAACGGATTTGCAGCCGTGAAAAGCGCGCGTATGCGCTCTCGCTGCTGGAAAAATACGGATTGTATGAATTCAAGGACGCGTATCCGCGTCAGCTTTCCGGCGGCATGCGCCAAAAGGTTGCGCTGATTCGGACGCTGGCCTGTTCCCCGTCGCTCCTTCTGCTGGATGAGCCTTTCTCCGCGCTGGATTTCCAAACCCGCGTGCGCTTGGCAAACGAGGTGTACGATATCATTCGGCGCGAAGAAAAAACCGCGATTCTTGTTACGCACGATATTTCGGAAGCGATATCCATGAGCGACCGCGTTATCGTTTTTTCGGGACGGCCTGCCGCCGTGAAGGCGGAGCACAGGCTGCAGCTCAAGGAATCCACGCCGCTGCGACGGCGCAGCGAGGATGGTTTTAAGGAATACTTCGACACGATCTGGAAGGAGCTTGACAATGAAGAAAATCGATAATACGGGGCAATCCGAACAGCATAGCGCCTTTTTGCGGGCACAGGCGCGAAAAACGCGTTTGATCCACCTGATGCGGTATCTGCTTTTAGCGCTGTTTTTGCTTGCGTGGGAAATGGCCGCGTGCGTCGGCTGGATCGATCCCTTCATCGTAAGCTCGCCTTCGCGTGTGGCGGCGACGATCGGCAGACTGTATCAAAACGGCGAATTGTTTTTGCATATCGGCGTTACGCTTTTTGAAACCGTCGTAGGCTTCCTTATAGGGACGCTGCTGGGGACGCTGCTTGCGATGCTCCTATGGTGGAGCCGTACGCTATCGCGCATTCTCGATCCGTACCTTGTGGTGCTCAACGCCCTGCCAAAGATTGCCTTAGGGCCGATACTGATCGTTTGGTTCGGCGCGGGCGTAAAAAGCATCATCGTGATGGCGCTTTTGATTTCCACGATCGTAACGGTCATGAGCGTGCTTGCGGGTTTTATGGAGATTACGGATGAAAAACAGCTCTTGATGCGCACGCTTGGCGCAAGCAAGTGGCAGATTTTGCGTATGGTGGTGCTCCCCGCCTCTGTGCCCACGTTTATGAGCGCGCTGAAGATCAGCGTAGGCATGAGCTGGGTTGGCGTTATCGTAGGCGAATATTTGGTTTCACGCGCGGGGCTTGGATATTTGATCGTATATGGCGGGCAGGTATTTAAGCTGGATCTTGTGATGGCCAGCATCGTGGTATTGTGCGCGCTGGCCGCCATCATGTACTACGGCGTGGCATATTTGGAAAAGCGTTTTGCGCATTGGCGCGCGCACGCCTAGGCTATGTAAGCTTATCCAGCTTCTCGCACAGCGCTGTCAGCGCCCGTTTGCGGTGGCTGACGGCGTTTTTTTCGTCCGCCGTCAATTGGGCGAAGGTTTTGTTAAAGGGCGCGTAATAAAACAAGGGATCGTAGCCGAATCCGTTGTTGCCCTGCGGTGTGTTAAGAAGCTCTCCCTCGACCTCGCCGCGGGCGCATATGTCCGCTTCACCGCGTTTGGACAAGCATACGGCGGTGACAAAACGGCAGCCGCGCTGCGCGGGCGGCACGTCGCGCATGACCTCAAGCAGCTTTGCGTTGTTGGCGGCGTCGTTATGCCCGTCTCCCGCAAAGCGCGCGCTGTATACGCCGGGCGCGCCGCCGAGCGCATCCACCATCAGACCGCTGTCGTCCGCCAATACCGCGTCGGCTGTAGATAAAGACAGTATAGCGTGCGCTTTGATCGCGGCGTTTTCTTCAAACGTTACGCCGTCCTCCGCAACATCCACGTCGATACCGGCGTCGCGCAGCGTAAGGATGTCGGTGAAATAGGGCGAGAGGATGCTTTTGATCTCCTCGACCTTGTGCTTGTTGTTGGATGCGATAAGAAGCTGCATGTATGCCTCCTTTTGTATAGGGCGTGTCGGCTTATTCCAGCCTGTTGGGATAAAGCGGCAGGCTGACCGCGGCGGCGTCGGCTGCAAGAGGTTCTCCCTCGACCAGTATATCCAGCGTTTGCACATCTGTAAAGCCGCAGGCGGTAAAATAGAGCGTGTCGCGCGCGGCCTCCAGCAAACCGTCGGTTTCGGTGGCAAGTGCAAATTCCTTGGAGAAATTGACGGTTGCCGCACCATCCTCAATCGTAGCGTCGAGCAACGCGGTGCCTGTCGGGAAGCATGCGGTGAGCGCGCTGCTTTGCGGTCCGTCGATCAATCCCTGCACGGCGGAGGCAAAGGTCGGCTGTACGCGCTGGTAGCGCGTTACGGGAACGTTTAGGCTTGCCGATGCGTTGGGAAAATACAGGGTCATGGCGTGCAGCGCGCCCGTGGAGGTCGGGGCGGCGCTATCCTCCGCGTTCAAGGCGAAAGCGGACATGGCGCTGTCGGAATCGGTCGCAAAGCGGTCGATCGGCTCGCCGTTTACGTTGACGGATACCGTATCGATCGTGGGAAATTCCGTAAGCGTGTTGACGACGGAGGCTATGCGCATGTATTCCTGTGCGGCGTCGTCGGGCGGCGCGCAGGAGGAAAGCTCTACCGTAGCCTGTTTGTTATCGTCTATGCGCAAGCGGATGGCCGTACCGTCCGGCAGAGGCGCGCGCAGGCCGTAGCGCTGCAAAACGGCTCTGTTTTCCTCCGTATCTACAAGATAGCCGAGCGCCGCCTTGCCGATCCCTTCCTCCCATGGGATTTGCCGCATAAAGGGAACAAGCAGTCCTTCGTCGGACGCATAGTATAATAAGGTGTCGCGGAATCCCGCGTAGGCTTGCGCATCATATGCCATGGTTTCCACAGCCGCCTCTTTTTTACAGGCGCATGCAAAAAGCGAAAGCGCCGCCACAAGAATCAAGAGCGATAAACGCCGCATAAACGTATCCTCCTAGGCCTTTTGTATAAGCCTATGCGAAGGAGAGGACGCGCATGCGGTCAGCTTTCGTGCCGAAGCGACTTAATGACGCTTTCCTCCGGCGTGACAAACGCGGTCTTGTTGGTGGTGTAGATCACCATACCGGGCTTTGCGCCGCCGGGTTTTTTGACATATTTGCGCGGTGTATAATCCACGGGAATGTTTTCGCCGCCTCGCGCCTTGCTGAAATAGGCTGCGAGCATGGCCGCTTCCAGCAGCGTCGCCTTGGAAGGTGCGGCGGACTTTACGATCACATGCGAGCCGGGGATATCTTTTGTGTGCAGCCATAGATCGTCGCCGTCGGCAAAATGCAGCGTGAGCGCATCGTTTTGCTTGTTGTTTTTTCCAACATAGATGTCCGTACCGTCGCTGGAAAAGTAATGAAGCGGCTTGGAGGGCGGCAGCTTCCGCGGTTTTTCCTTTTGCTTTCCCCTTCGCTGCTCTTTTTTCAGATAGCCCTGTTCCTTGAGCTCCTCGCGCATTTCCTCCAGCTCTGTAAGCGTTGTGCATTTGGAAAGGTTGTCAAGCTGCCCCTCTAAATAAGCAAGCTCCGCTACGGCCTGCTCACGCTGACGCAGCGCCATATCGCGCGCGGCCTTCGCTTTTTGATAGCGCTTAAAGTAGCGCTGTGCGTTTTCGCCGGGCGTATGCAGAATATCCATGGGAATGATGATCTTCTGCGGGGGATCGCTGTAATAATCCGTTACGACGGCTTCCGCCGCGTTTGCTTTGAGCGCGTGCAGAGAAGCGGTAAGCAGCTCGCCGTAACGCTTGTCCTGCGCGATGCTGTTTTCGGCGTTTATGGCGTCGGCATAAAGAGAAAGCTTCTTTTCCAAACGCTCCACATTGTTTTGCAGAATTTTTCTCAGCGACGCGCCGTGTTCTCGTATATGATCGTGCAGTTCGCTTTGCGCATACAAAGCGTCCATGGCTTCCGCGATGCTGCCGACGGGCTTAACATGCTCGCCGGGCGGTAAAAACGGATATGCCGCTAACGGCTCGTTGAAGTCATTGCAAAGAAGGGACGGCGAAAAGACGTTCTGCGCAAGCTGCTGATAAAACGTATACAGCCAAAGCGCAGCGGAAGCTCGCTCCTGCGCCGTAAACAGCGACGTATCCCGTTTCTCCGTTACGCAGGAAAGCATAACGGAAGCGACGGCCGGTGAAAGACCGTAGCAGGCGTTGGAAAGAAGCTTGTCCGCCCTGCCGGGATTTTGCAGTATGCTTTCAAAATCAGACGCTATAAGCGCGCGCGGATCACGTTTTTCCTGTGTGGGCGGAAGCGCGTAGCGCTGACCGGGCAAAATCGTACGAACGCCCGAAATGCCCAGCCCCACGCGGCGTATTGCGTCCACGATAACGCCGTCCTCGCGCAGCAGTATGATGTTGGAGTGCTTTCCCATCACCTCGATCACCAAGGTGTAGACGGTATCGTCGCCAAGCTCGTCGCGGCTTTGTATGGCGATGCGGATCACACGATCCATGTTGGGCTGCTCTATGCTCAGTATGCGCCCGCCGCACAGACGCTTGCGCAGCAGCATGCAAAACATGGGCGCTTCAACGGGATTTGTGCGCTTCTGCTCCGTAAGGTACGCGCCGCAGTGCGCGGCGTCCGCGCTTAAAAGCAACTTCTTATTCGTGCCGTCGCAGCGGACGGCGACAAGCAGCGTATCCCGCTCAGGCTGGGCGATCTTGTCGATTTTCCCGCCTGTGAGCGCTTGCATTTCGCGCGAGGAAGCGTATAAGCACAAACCATCCATTGTTATCATCACCTTAATAATAATACGAAATACTATATTACGGGTTACAAATAGGCGTATTACGCAAGCTCGATGCTTGAACAGGATACCTCATACGCAACGCGCTCAAAGGAGGTTCCGTTCGGAAAAGACTTTACGTACGTCCGGCTTTGCAGCCTGCCCTCAATGTGCAGGGAGGAGCCGACGGGGATATCGCGGGCAAAGTGCGCGTTTCGCCCCCATGCGATGCAGGGGAGATAAACGGATTTCCCGTAAGGGCGGTTGACCGCGATGAGGAGATCGGATATCTCGCGCATAAAGGGCGTCGTTCGGAATATCACGGGTTTACAGAGGAAGCCGATCAGATGAACGTCGTTTTCCGGCTCCTCGTCCGAAAAATCGATCTCCTTGGCAAACACTGTCACAAGCAGCCGGTTGCCCTGTTCCGTTTGTTTTTTGTAGGAACGAAGCTGTCCGAAAACGCTTACGCGCTCGCCGGCGCGCGGATGGATCGGCAAACGGCCGGGAAAGGTTACGGGCAGTTCGTCGATCACGCCGCTCAAACGGGGGACTAACAGCGTGAAGCCATAGAAGGATTCCTCAAATAACGCGTGGTTGAATACCGGCTCGTCTTTAACCTGACCGCGGAAAACGGCTGTGTTGTTTTCGTTTGCAATGCGCATACTGTTTTTCTCCTCATAGTGTATGAACTACTATGATAGTATGCGCAAGGCGGACGCATTATCAGACCGTCGTTTCTTCCGCGCCGCCCGACGGCTTTTCGGCCGCGCTCACATAAGCGTCCGTCACAACGTCGTCCAGCAAGGCCATAACCAGCAGCATTCCCTTTCCGGCGCGGCCTTCGATCATCACATCCTCCGTATTCACAACGGTTTTCGCGCCATGGAACTGCTCCACCGTTATGGATACGGGTTCCTTCACATGGAAGGCGGCGGCGATGCGGCAGCCGTTGGAGCCGTTCTTTTTAAAATCGAAGGCCTTGAGACCTTTTCCGTTTCGGCCTTGCAGATCATGATCGAAAACGAAGCTGCGCTTTGCGTAACCGCGATCCGAGATGATGAGGATCTCCCCCTCCTCCGCCATTTGCTCAAAGAAGACGATATGATCGCCCGATTCCAGCTTCATACATTTCACGCCGGCGCTTACGCGTCCCATAACAGGAATGCTGTCCGTTGCAAAACGGATGCTCATTCCCATGTGCGACAGCAGCAATATGCTTTCGCTTTTATAGGGCTGTACGCCGATGAGCGTATCGCCGTCCTTGAGGGATATGGCCGCGAAGCGCTTGGATTTTGTGCAATACTCGGCTGCGGCCGTGCATTTGATCATGCCCTGTGCTGTGTAGAAATAGAGGTTGCCCTCGTTTTGTTCCTCCATGCAGGCGACCGCTTTTTCCTCTTTGGCAAGCTCGATCAGAGCGTTAAGGAATACGGGTCGTCCGGAAGGCTTTGTTTCGGGGAATTCCTCCGCGCCGATGGTAAAGCAGCTGCCGAGGTTCGTGAACAGCTTGATGCGCGCGTCTGTCGTCGTATCCAGCACGCACAGCATGCGTTCGCCGTCCGGCTGCTCTTTTGCAAAAAGGCGTTTGGGGACGCGCCGTACGCGGCCGGAGCGGGAAATGGTGATCACAACATCCTCTATGACCTTCAGATCGTCCTTTGCTACGACGATCTCCGTTTCGCCGTCGATCAGCGTGGTAAGGCGCGGTGTGGCGTATTTCTCTTTGATCTCCAAAAGCTCCGTCTTGATGAGCGCGCAAAGCTTCTTCTCCGAATCCAGTACAGACATAAGCTTTTTAATGAGCTTGTTGATCTCGGCGTATTCCTGCTGAATGGAAAGCATTTCGAGATTGGTCAGGCGCTGCAAACGCAGATCCAAAATAGCCTGTGATTGCACTTCGGACAGGCTGAAGGTGCGCATGAGGCCTTCCTTGGCTTCCTTTGGCGTTTTGGATGCGCGAATCAGCGCGATCACCGCGTCGATATTATCCAACGCGATCATGAGGCCTTCGAGTATATGCTGCCTTCGTTTTGCGGCTTCCAGATCGTATTTCGTGCGGCGCGTGACGACTTCTTTTTGATAGCGGATGTAGTAATCGAGCACGCGCTTTAGGGAAAGCTGCTGGGGCTTGCCTTCAGCGATCGCCACGAGGTTTACGCCGAAAGACAGCTGCAAATCGGCATATTTAAAGAGGTATTGGAGTATCTTTTCAGCGTCATAATCCTTTTTTACCTCGATCACGGCACGGGTGCCCGTGCGGTCGGATTCGTCACGGATATCGCCGACGCCCGCAAACAGAAGCTTCTTTTCCTGACTGACGCGAAGGATGTTCTCCAACGCCTTTGCCTTGTTGACTTGATACGGAAACTCCGTTACGACGATGAGCTTTTTACCGTTTTTTGCATCCTCGATATGTGTTTTTGCCCGCATGATGATCTTGCCTCTGCCGGTCTCATACGCCTCGCGCAGCTCGGAGGAGGTAAGGATATGGCCGCCCGTCGGAAAATCGGGACAGGGCAGTACGCGCATAAGCGCATCCAGCGAAACGTCCGGCTGTTCCATCTGCAATATGACGGCGTCGATCGCTTCGCCCAGATTGTGCGGCGGTATGTTGGTGGCAAGACCCACGGCTATGCCGCTTGCGCCGTTGACCAACAGGTTGGGGAAGCGTCCGGGCAGCGTATCCGGCTCCTTGAGAGAATCGTCGAAGTTGAGGCTGTAGTTGACGGTATCCTTGTCAAGATCGCGCAAAAGCTCCAGCGCGAGCGGCGCCATGCGCGCCTCGGTGTAGCGCATGGCGGCTGCGGAGTCGCCGTCCACGCTGCCGAAATTGCCGTGGCCGTCCACCAGAGGGCCGCGCATGTTGAAGTCCTGCGCCATGCGCACCATGGCGTCGTAGACGGAGCTGTCGCCGTGCGGGTGGTATTTACCCAAGCAGTCGCCCACGATGCGCGCGCTTTTCTTATGCGGCTTGTCGGGCGTGAGCGAAAGCTCGTTCATGGTAAAGAGAATGCGCCGCTGCACGGGTTTTAACCCATCCTCCACCCGCGGAAGCGCGCGCTCCAAGATGACGTGCTCCGCGTAGGGCAGCATGGAATTGTGCATGATCTCGTCCATGCCGCGGTTGATGACCGTTTCATTGAATTTGATTTGATCCGTCGTTTTTGCCATGGCCTATGCCTCTTTTCCCGGCTGTACGTCCGCGCGCTGCGCAAAAGCGTCCTGCTTGTTGAAATTGGCGAATTCGCTGATGTATTCCTTGCGGGGCGCAACCTTATCGCCCATAAGAAGGGACACGAGATGCTCCACGTCCGCCGCGTCCTCCAAATCCACGCGGATCAGAGAGCGATGCTCGGGATTCATGGTGGTCGCCCAAAGCTGCTCGGGATTCATTTCGCCAAGCCCCTTGTAGCGCTGCAGCGTGTATCCCTTGCCGGCGGCCTTGGTAAGCTTGGAAAGCTCCTTATCGGAATAGGCGTACTGTATGTCCTTGC
>JAQVRG010000268.1 GCA_028701165.1 Eubacteriales bacterium
TTGCACCTCCGGCGGCATCGTGCCTAAGGGAAATCCCGATCACATCGAGTCCTCCTCCGCGTCGCATTACGGCGAGTATTGCTTGGACGGCGTGGATGTGCTGACCGATGCGACCTACGAAACCGCACACGGCGGCTACGACCCCGTCTATGCCAACCAGAACCCCAACCGCGTACTCCCCGTGGATGTGATGCGCGAGTTCGAGCGGGAAGGCAAGATCGGCAAGCTGCACAACTATTATTACGCTACCGTCGGTAACGGCACCTCTGTTGCGAACGCGCGCGCATTTGCCAAGGAATATGCGCAGAAGCTGCTCAAAGCGGGTGTGAACGCCGTTATCATGACATCCACCTGAGGAACCTGCACACGTTGCGGCGCAACGATGGTAAAAGAAATCGAAAGAGCAGGTATCCCCGTCGTGCATATGTGCACGGTCACGCCTATTTCCATGACGGTCGGCGCCAACAGGATCGTGCCGACGATCGCCATACCGCATCCGCTGGGCAATCCCGCGCTCACTCCCGAGGAGGAGTATGCCCTGCGCAAGAAGCTGGTAACGCGCGCCTTGGAGGCATTGACCACCGAGATCACGGATCAGACGATCTTCGAGGTCTAAATAACAAATTGTTTCCTTCCGGCTTGTGCCGGAAGGAAACATCCTTGCATAAGGAGCGAAAGCAATGAGCAAAGTTTATGATGTTATCATACTGGGCGCGGGTCCCGCGGGTTTGGCCGCAGGCCTGTACGCCGGGCGGAGCCGCCTTGACACCCTCATCATCGAAAAGGGGCAGGACGGCGGACAGATCGCCATCACCAACGAGATTGAAAACTACCCGGGGCAGGTGCTGGAGGGCGAAAGCGGCCCCACGCTGATCGCGCGCATGACGGAACAGGCCAAAAAGTTCGGCGTGGAGCGCGTGCGCGACTCCATCAAGAGCGTGGAGCTTGAAGGCCCCGTCAAGAAGCTAGTCGGCGCAAAGGGTGAGGAATACCTCGCTAAGGCCGTTATTATTGCAACCGGCGCGTTTCCGCGTCCCATCGGCTGCGAGAACGAGGGCAAGTACGTCGGCAAGGGCATTTCCTTCTGCGCGACCTGCGACGCCGCGTTCTTTGAGGATTTCGAGGTGTATGTGGTCGGCGGCGGCGACGCGGCGGTAGAGGAGGCCATGTATTTGACCAAGTTTGCCCGCAAGGTGACGGTCATCCACAGAAGGGACGAGCTTCGCGCCGCCAAATCCATTCAGGAGAAGGCGTTCAAGAATCCCAAGCTGTTCTTCATGTGGGATACGGTTGTCGAAAAGGTGGACGGCGACGAGATCCTCTCTACCATGGTCGTTAAGAACGTCAAGACGGGCGAGCTTACCACCATCAACGCGGACGAGGAGGACGGCATGTTCGGCCTCTTCGGCTTCATCGGTCTTTTACCCAACACCGCTCTTTTTGAGGGGATGCTGGATATGGACAGGGGCTATATTAAAACCGACGCCGATATGCACACCAACATCGAGGGCGTGTACGCGGCGGGCGATGTGCGTGTGAAGTCCCTCAGGCAGGTAGTGACCGCCGCCGCTGACGGCGCGATCGCCGCCATGCAGGTGGAGCACTACATTTCCAATCTAAAGTAAGGAGCGTAAAGAAGAATGTTGGAAGTCGATAAAACAACGTTTGAACCCGAAGTCCTACAGGCTTCCGGTAAGGTCGTGGTGGATTTTTACGGCGACGGGTGCGTGCCTTGTGCGGCGCTCATGCCGCATGTGCACGAGTTTGCGGAGACCTATGGCGATAAGCTGAAGTTCTGCGCACTTAACACCACGAAGGCGCGCCGCTTGGCGATCGGGCAGAAGATACTCGGCCTTCCCGTGATTGCGATCTACGAGAACGGCGAGATGATCGATTCCTGCGTGAAGGACGACGCAACGCCCGAAAACGTGGAAGCGATGATCAAAAAGCACATCTGAGCGGATGTGCGAAAACGGATAGCAAGCTCCAAGGAGCTTCCTATAAGAATACTAGAGAAAAGGAGGAAATGGGATATGGGCATTTTAGCCGGCAAGAAAGCGATCATCATTGGCGACCGCGACGGTATACCCGGCCAAGCCATTGAGGCATGCGCAAAGTCCGCTGGTGCTGACGTAGTGTTTTCCTCAACGGAGTGCTTTGTCTGAACGGCCGCAGGTGCAATGGATCTGGAGAATCAGAAGCGCGTCAAGGATTTCGCCGAGCAGTATGGCCCCGAGAACGTAGTCGTTCTTCTGGGCGCAGCTGAAGGCGAAGCCGCAGGCCTCGCTGCTGAGACGGTCACCAACGGTGACCCCACCTATGCAGGTCCATTGACAGGAGTCCAGTTGGGACTCAAGGTATACCATGTGTGCGAGCCCGAGATCAAAGCGGAGTTCGATGAAGCCATCTATGACGAACAGGTCAGCATGATGGAAATGGTGCTGGACGTTGACGATATCGTCAGCGAGATGAGCAGCATCCGCGAACAATACTGCAAGTATTAAGGCAACATGCTGGGGCAGCGGCTTTGCCGTTGCCCCTTCCTTAATAAATGATATTAAATGACTCTGAACAGAGAGGATGATTGAATATGAAAAGCGTAATCAAAGGCGCAGGCTATATACTGGTGCACGCGCCCGATATGGTGCTGCATAACGGCACCACCCAAACCACGGAGCGCATCGTAAACCCGGAGGGCGAATACCTCAAGGAGCTGCCTAAGCATATCCGCAGCTTTGAACAGGCGCTTGCCTATTACCCCAACCAAGTCTATATAGGCAACCTGACGCCGGAGGAGCTTGCGGAAATACCGCAGCCATGGTGTGATAAGGAATGCCCCAATACGGATAGATACGGCCAGTTTGGCCAGATCATGCCGCAGGAGGAATTCCTGCTTTTGATGCAGGCTTGCGACGTATTTGATCTCGTGCTGCTCGACAAGGATTTCGTAGCGGCGCATAAGGCGGCGCTTGCCGCAAACCCCATTATGGACGAGAGCATT
>JAQVRG010000269.1 GCA_028701165.1 Eubacteriales bacterium
ATATGGTGAGCGTATCGGGACGGTTGGAGCCGCTGCCTACCGGCGACAAAGGCTTTTCCGTGCTCCTTGATTACGCGCATACGCCGGACGCTTTGGAAAATGTGCTCAAGACCGTGCGCGGCTTCTGCAAGGGCAGGCTGATCACGCTATTTGGCTGCGGTGGCGACAGAGATCACGCAAAACGTCCCATCATGGGCGAGATCGCGGGACGCTTTGCCGATTTTCTCGTCGTAACGTCGGATAATCCCCGCACCGAAAACCCCATGGATATCATCAATGCCATCATGGAGGGCGTCGCCAAATCCGGATGCGAGCATGTGGTGATCGAAAACCGCAGGGAGGCTATTGAATACGCGCTGCATATAGCAGAGCCGGACGATATCATCCTGCTTGCGGGCAAGGGTCATGAGACCTATCAAGATATCAACGGTGGAAAGTTCCACTTTGACGAAAAGGAGATCGTAGCGGAGATTTTACAATAACGCTACGACGGAGAAGCTATGAAAACGATGATTTACGCGCTGCTGTTGTCCATGCTCGTTACCGTGCTAGCGGGTCCTGTTTGCATACCCTTGCTGAAACGGCTGAAGTTTGGGCAGAGCGAGCGGGATCTTGGGCCGCAGTCGCATCTAAAAAAGGCTGGCACGCCAACCATGGGCGGCATGATGTTTTTGGCGGGTATTTTGGTAGCGACACTGCTTTTCACAGGACTTGCAAACGAAATGGCTCTGCCGGCGCTGCTTGTGACCTTCGCTTTTTCGCTGGTCGGCTTTTTGGATGATTTTCTTAAGGTGCGCAAGCACAACACGGACGGCCTGCGCGCATACCAAAAGATCATAGCGCAGTTTGGCATCGCGCTGATCCTCGCCGTATACGCTTATAAGAGCCCCATGATCGGCAGCAGCGTATATCTTCCGTTTATGGACGCCGAATGGGATTTAGGCGTATTCTATATTCCCTTTATCGTGTTCGTTACCGTTGCTACGGTAAACAGCGTGAACCTTACAGACGGCTTGGACGGGTTGGCGGCGGGAACCACAAGCGTATACGCGATCGCTATGGCTGTGATTTTTGCCTACCTTAACGGCGCTGCGCTTATGCCGTCGGACGCGGGACAAGCCGCTATGACGCAGAAGGCTGCGGAGCTCTATTCCATGGGCGTTTTTGCCGCGGCAGTCGCGGGCGGTTGCCTTGGATTCTTAGTTTTTAACGCCTATCCTGCCCGCGTGTTTATGGGCGATACGGGCTCGCTGGCGCTTGGCGGCGCAATCACCTGCTTGGCTGTCTGTTCCCGCGCGGTGCTGCTTCTTCCCTTGATGGGCATATGCTTTGTAGCGTCGTCAGTATCGGTGATTTTACAGGTGGGGAGCTATAAGCTCCGCCATGGGAAACGCATTTTCCGTATGGCGCCGCTGCATCATCATTTTGAGTTGGGCGGAAGAAGCGAGACGCAGATCGTGTGCATGTATATGCTTGTAACGATGATCATGTGCCTTGTGTGTATCCTGGCGTTTGCGTAGACGCCGTTAACCCCGTTTTTATGCCGTTCGGCGGCAGATTCCGAAGAGGTCGCGGTTGGTGCTTGGCGCGGCTTGGAATGGCGCATATGCGCATGGGGTTAAGATGTTTGAAGGAGGCTGCGGCTTATTCCTTCAAACACCTTGACACGCCGAACGGCTTTTTTTATTCAAATGATCGCGTTATAGTGATATGATATAGGCGTTCCCAAAGCGGGAGGAGGAAGGATACATGGCGCAAAAAACGGCTTTGATCGTTGGTATGGCGAAAAGCGGCGTGGCAAGCGCGCGGCTTTTGGCGCAGGATGGATACCGGGTCATGATCAACGACATGAAAACGGATATCCCGGGTCTTAAGGATGCGCTTGCGGACATAGATTTTATAGATAGGCTCGGCGCGGATCCGGCAACGCTTCTCGATGGCGTCGATCTTATGGTGCTAAGCCCTGTCGTGCCCATATTTAAGCCCTTTGCCAAAGAGGCGATGCGGCGCGGCATAGAGGTGATCGGCGAGATCGAGCTTGGCTACAGGTATCTGCACAAGGATTGCAGGCTGGTCTGCATAAGCGGCACCAACGGGAAAACGACGACGACAGCGCTGACGGGTGAGCTTTTTAAAACTGCGGGCAAGCATACGTTCGTGTTGGGAAATATTGGTATACCCATTACGCAGGAGGCGAAAGCGACGCGCGCGGGCGATGTGGTCGTTGCGGAAACGGCGGCGTTGCAGCTTGAAAGCATACGTGACTTTCATGCAAACGCCGTAGGTATGCTCAACATCACCGAGGATCACCTGAACCGCTTCGAGTACAGAATGGAGAACTATATCGCGGCGAAATGCCGGATATTTGAAAACCAAACCGCAGAGGACTTCGCGGTTCTCAACGCGGACGACGCGATCGTTCGGGATATGGCGCGGCTTACTAAGGCGCGGGTCGTTCCCTTTTCGCAAACAAAGCGCTTGGATGAAGGTATGTTCGTGCGCGACGGCTCTATGATTTGGCGCTTTAACGGAGAGGAAACCTGCCTTATCCGGCTGGATCAGCTCAAAATCCCGGGTGCGCACAATGTGGAAAACGCTTTGTGCGCAGCGGCGCTTGCCATGTGCATGGGACTGGACGCGGCTTCCGTTTGTGAAGGGCTTCGCGCCTTTGAAGGCGTAGAGCATCGCATCGAATTTGTGTGCGAAAAGGACGGGGTGCGCTACATTAACGATTCCAAAGGAACGAACCCGGATTCTACCATCAAGGCGGTGCAGGCGATGGATCGCCCGACGATCCTTTTGCTGGGGGTGGGGAACTACGATAAAAAGAGCGATTTTACGCCGCTTTTTAAGGTCTTTGGCGACACCGTCAGAGGCGTTGTGGCGTCAGGCTGCAATATCCCGGCCATACAGAAGGCGGCGGCGGAAACCGGCTTTGCCAACCTGCGTCTCTGCGACGACGATCTTTCCCATATGGTGG
>JAQVRG010000270.1 GCA_028701165.1 Eubacteriales bacterium
GGCTAAGAAGCTGGTGCGTGTGATCTTTGCCATGCAGCAATCTGGGAGAGCGTATATACCTACCGCTTAGACTGGCTATTCCTTTCTGAGCCTGAGCCAGTCCCGCTGCTAATAAAGCCGGCGTAGCTTACCCTTGACAAGCCGAAGCATACAAATGCTATGCTTTCCTCCGCGAGGGCTTCCGGCTTGCTTTGCTATTCCCTCCGTCGCCCTCGTTGAGCTTTTTTTGCATTTGAATGCTGCTTGTCAAGGGCGGCGATGATGCTGATGAATACAATCTCATTTTCTTTCCTTTCCGACTTGACTTTTAATAGTTAGTCTTTCGCGGTTACAATAATATTTTGATCTTATGCAAAGCGTCTTGGGCGGTTTGGCGTTAGGAAAACCACGCTTGCGCGTCCGAGGGCACAGCATAAAAGCAAAAGCTTCTTCACATGGTAAAGCAGCGCCCGCGCGTTCTCTGTGCCGCACCCGCGCACACTTTGCCCTGCCGATTTCTACAGGTCGGCAAACCCTATCTCCACATCGAACGAAAGCGCATCATACGGCTTGATGATGGGACACGCCTTCTCCTTTAGCTCCGTTTCCCTTCCCCGCAGCAAGCTTGTCGCGGGTTCAATGCCAAGCACATAGTTCTCTGAAAGCATGGAGTTCCATTCATTGAGCACCGGCAGCGCATCCGCGTTATAGCGAACAAACGCGCGCATGCCCAGCCTGCGGTTTTTCATTTCTACGCGCATCATGCCGCCCTTCGTCAAATAGCCGTAGACGGTCGCGGGAACGTTGTCCTGCGGATCGGTGATGGTCAGCCTTTGCGCAAGCTTTTCTTCCGAAAAAGCGTTAGCGGGCACGATCTTTTCGATCTGCGCCTCGGGGATCTCCAGTGCAAGCCCCTTATCCAAGAACGGGAAGCCGAAGTTGATGTGGTATAGCAAAAACAGGGGTTCGTCGTGCAGCGTATTGTTGACGACGCTGTCATGTATATGCACCGTCGCGCCATCCACGGGTATCGTGATCGTCCTGTGCAGCTCCAGCGTATAGCTTCTTAAAGCCGTCTGCCGCACAACGCCGCTCACCGTTATTTTCTCGTCGTCTACCGTGATGCTCGTCTGATCCGCGGGGATCGTGCCGATATAGCCGTGCTTTGGAAACACCTCGCCGTCCAGTTCGCGCACTTCGCCTATGCTTCTAAGGCCGCCGGTCGTGAGCATGCCGCCGATCCAATAGTTGTTGAAATCCTGCGCTGGGTTGACGTTGGGCTGATGGCTGTTGGCGTTCACGCCGTTATTGGTAAGGTAGCCCATATTGACGCCCTTGTAGTTAAGCTCCAATATGTCAAGGCACCGGCTGCAATTCAGCAGCAGATGCAGCCCGCCCGCCGTCTTGATCTCGATCGCGCGCGTATTTTCCGCGCTGCCCTCCGTGAACAGGACGCGCCTTGCGTAATATAAAGAGGATACGTTATTGCTTCTGCGCATGACGTCCGCGTGCGAATATTCCGTATTGAAAATGTGCATAGTCTATTCCCCCTAACGGCACTTAGGTCGCGCTTTGTTCGGCAAGCTTCGCGCGAAGGCAAACCGCCTTTTGCGTGCAGGCAAGCCCTCCCGTGGTGGTGCAGCGCAGCGCGCCGGGCAAGCGCCGCTCCACATCGATCAGCGCGTCAACGACCTGATCCGGCGGGATATAGCTCTCTATGCCCGCCAAGGCCATTTCGGCCGAAATGAACGCGTTCGCCACGCCGACGGCGTTTCGCTTGATGCAGGGCACCTCGATCGGGCCGGCGATGGGGTCGCACACCAGTCCCAGCAGGTTTTTCATGCAGATCGCCATAGCCGCAAACGGCGCCTTGGGGTCATCGGTGAAAAGCGCGGCCAAGCCCGCCGCCGCCATCGCGCTGGAAACGCCGACCTCTCCCTGACAGCCGCCCACGGAACCGGAGAAGCTCACCTCCCGATGCGCCATCACAACGCCGACCAGCGCGCTTACGAGCAGCGCGCGGATGACCTTTTCATCCGAGAAGGCATATTGCTCCTGCGCGCTGAGCAGGCAGCCCGGCACAATACCGGCGGAGCCAGCCGTGGGCGCGGCGACGATCCGTCCCATAGAAGCGTTGTATTCCATTATGCCTAAGGCGATCGCGGTAGCGTAGGGCACGAGGCCGCCGGCTATGGTTTTGCCTTCCTCGTATTTTTGCAGAAGCTTCTTGCCGTCGCAGCCGGACGTTAAGCCGTAGAGCATCTCGTTGTCCGCGTACAGACCGTGCTCGGCGGCGGCTTTCATCACATCCAGCTGATATTGCATCAGCCGCAGAATCTCGTCTTCGCTCTTTCCCGCCCGTTCAATCTCATATTCCAAGGCAAACGCGTCAAGCGTCTTGCGCTCGGCTTCGCACGTTTCGACGATTTGATCAAAGCGCGTAGGCCGCATGCGCTCCGAAAGGGTCGCGCCATAGGGAAGCGCCGGCTCGATAAAGCGGTATTAGGAAATCCCGGCCGCTTCGGCGACCCGCCGCATAACGGCTTCGTTCGGCCTTTGCAGAAAAGACGCCGCCACAACGCCGCTGCCCTTTTGAACGGAAGCCGCGCCGGAGAAAACGGCGTCCAAGGCGTTCTCCGCGCCTTCGCCCCAAGCGAGGATATGATACTGCTCCGGAAGCAGGCGCAGGTTCTGTTCGTCTACGGCGTCGATCACGATGCTGCCGCCGCCGATGGAAACGCCCTTGACGGTCACTTTTTCGCCATCGGGGGCGCGCAGCGTAAGCTGCGCCGTATTGGGATGAACCACGTTGGCGGGGAAAAAGTCGATCTTCATTTGCACACCCCGCGCCTCGGCTAAGGAAAGCGCCTGCTTGAGCTGCGGATCGTCCTCCGCCAATCCCATCGCGCCGCCGATCAAAGCGGCGTCCGTTCTATGTCCGTGATACGTCGTTTTCAGCGTCGGGCTC
>JAQVRG010000271.1 GCA_028701165.1 Eubacteriales bacterium
TGCAATAATACGCGTTGGAGTTGCTCCTTTTGTGCGGGAATGATATAATAACCGACAGTATGGTTACATCATATATATGGAGTAAGAGGCGCAGTGCGCCCTCTGAATACTTCGATATAGGAGCGTAGAATCTATGATTTATTTAGACAACAGCGCCACGACCCGCACGCTGGAAACGGCGGCGGACGCGGCAAAAAAATATATGACGGAAGGCTTTTTCAACCCGGCGGGCGCCTATGCCCCTGCGGCGTCTATTGAACGCGAGGTCGAAGGCGCGCGCGAACGCTTGGCAAGGGTTTTGCAGGCGCAGCCGCAGGAGATTCTTTTTACCTCCGGCGGGACGGAAAGCAACAACATGGCGCTGCATGGCGCAACCGAGGCGATGCGTAACGGCGGCGGCGTGATCGTAAGCGGCGTGGAGCATCCATCCGTTTATGAAACGGCGCACGCGTTGGGCGCACGCTTTTCCTTTGAGGAAGCGGCGGTGGACGAAACGGGCAAGGTGGACGTCGAAAAGCTGACGGCGATGCTTTCGGAGCAAACGCGTTTGGTTTCAATCATGCACGTCAACAACGAGGTCGGCGCCATCAACGATATCCCCGCGATCTATGCGCGCGTGAAAAAATATGCGCCGCTTGCGCTTTTGCATGTTGACGGGGTACAGGCCTTTTTGAAGGTTCCCTTGGAAAGCCGTTATTTTGACCTCTACTCCATCAGCGGCCATAAATTCCATGCCCCCAAGGGCGTAGGCGCGCTGTATGTCAAGGCGGGAACGCGCTTTACCGGAGGACAGACGGGCGGCGGGCAGGAACGCGGCTTGCGCTCCGGCACGACAAACGTTCCGGGCATTATGGGTATGGACGCCGCCATTGCGGATTACATGCAGAACCGGGAATCGCATATCGAGTCCATGCGCGCGTGCAAAAGGCGGTTGGCTGAGAATCTTGCCGGTATGGAGGATGTATATATCAACGGGCCGTCTGTGGACGCGGGCGCGCCGCACATCCTCAACGCATCCTTTTTAGGCATACGCGGCGAGGTGCTGCTGCATGCGCTGGAGGAGAGAGAAATCTATGTCTCTACAGGCTCTGCGTGCTCGGCGCATAAGAAAGGGAAAAACCGCATCCTGACCGCTATGGGTATCGTGGGCGAGCGGCAGGAGGGCGCGATACGCTTCAGCTTCTGCCCCCATAACACGGTGGAGGAAATGGATAGGGTTGCGGAAGCGATTCAAGGCATCGTGCCTGTGCTTAGAAGATTCAAACGCAGATAGTACACGCGAATCATTACGGAGGAAGAACATGGAACGGGTTTTGCTGATACGGTATGGCGAGATACATCTCAAGGGACTGAACCGCCCCTATTTCGAACGCGCGCTGCTTTCGCGCATCGAAGCGGCGCTAGACGGCATGCACGCGGACGTGCAGAAGCAGCAGGGGCGCATTTTTGTGCGGGGGCTGAACGACGCGGATATGGAACGGGCTGTCGATAACATGACCCGCGTATTCGGCGTGCATTCCATCAGTCCCGCTGTGGCGGTGGAAAAAGACTGGAAAAGCGTTTGCGACGCCGCTTTTTCCCTGATGGAGGAACGGATACAGGGCAAGTTACAGACCTCCTTTAAGGTATTTGCCAGACGTTCGGACAAAACCTTTCCCATGAATTCCGACACGATCGCCAAGGAGCTTGGCCATGAAATTTTGGAACGCTTTCCGGAAAAGCTGTATGTGGATATCCATGATCCCAAGATCAAGGTATGTGTGGAGATCAGGGAAAGGGCGTTCGTGTATCTGGATGAGATTATGGGAGCCGGCGGCATGCCTACGGGTACGGCCGGACGCGCGGCGCTGCTGATATCGGGCGGTATCGACAGCCCTGTGGCGGGATACATGCTTGCCCGCCGCGGCGTGGAGCTTTCGGCGGTGCATTTCTACAGCTATCCTTATACCAGCGTTCGCGCACGGGATAAGGTTGTGGAGCTGTCGGCGCTCGTGGCGCGCTACGCAGGGCGGATACGGCTTCATCTTGTGCCCTTTACGGAAATACAGATGACGATCTACGAAAAATGCCCCCAGAAGGAAACGACTGTGCTGATGCGCCGCTTGATGATGAAGATCGCGGAGCGCATCGCGCGGGAGGACGGCGCGCAGGCGCTCATCACGGGCGAAGCGCTCGGGCAGGTGGCAAGCCAGACGATGGAGAGCCTGTGCGTGACGGACGATGCGGTGCAAATGCCCGTATTCCGGCCGTTGATAGGCTTTGACAAGGATGATATCGTGGCGATCGCAAAAAAGATCGGCACCTTTGAAACGTCTATTTTGCCCTATGAGGATTGCTGCACGGTGTTCGTGCCGCAGCATCCCGTTACCAAGCCCAAGCTTTCGCAGCTTCGTGAGAGCGAAGCGGCCGTGGATTTTTCCGCAATGATCGATAAAGCCGTTGCGGATACGGAGATCGTGGAGGTTGGTTGATTTGACGCGGGCACAAAGGAGGAAGCGGCTATGAGAAGAAACGGAAGCATCTGTCTGCTGCTTTTGCTTTGTCTGCTTCTATGCGGTTGTGCGAGCGAGGAGACGGTTAAGCCGGATGCGGCGCAAACCGAGATCGTGCTCGCAACGCCAAAACCCGAACGCAGGTATCCGTCCGGCGATTTACAGCCGCTAAGTATGGAACGCGGCAATATGGAAATTGCGAACGGCGTGATCCTTTATCCGAAGGTAAGCGCCGGCGGCTTTGCGGACGCAATCAACACGATCGTGTGCGAGAAGACGAAGGAAAGTGCGGAAACGCTTGACTTTCAGGTTTTTACGGAGTACCGCATCGAATATAACGATAAGGGTTTGCTTTCGCTGATGATGTTTATTCGAAAAGCGGAAACGGATGAGCTTTTGTCCTGTTTGCCGCTTACCTTCGATACCGCGTCCGGCTTACTATGCGATCTCGC
>JAQVRG010000272.1 GCA_028701165.1 Eubacteriales bacterium
TGCGGCTTTTCCTCCATCGGCGCGGTGGCGGGCTGCACGTATCCGGAGGAATTCGCGCGCGTACGCGCCTTGACGCCGCATACCTTTTTCCTTATCCCCGGCTACGGTGCGCAGGGGGGAACGGGGGAGGATATCGCCCGCTTCTTTAAGGACGGCGTTTGCGGCGTGGTGAATTCTTCGCGCGGGCTGATCTGCGCGCATCGCGGGAAAACGAACGGTGCGGATTATGTGAACTATGTCCGCGACGCGGTGCTTGCCATGAAAGAGGATATTGCAAAATGGCTGTGACCCCGACGCCGACAATCCGAGAAAATACCCGCATCGCGCACGATATCTGCCGCATGCGCGTGGAGGGCGTGCCGCGGGGCGAACCGGGGCAGTTTTTCATGCTGCGCGCGGGCGCGGGCATGGAGCCGTTTCTCTCGCGTCCCATCAGCATCTGCGACGCGACGGCTGCGGAAACCGTTTTCGTGTATCGTACGGTGGGAAGGGGCACCGAACGCTTATCCGCGCTCCGCTGCGGCGATGCGCTTTCCGTGGGGCTGCCGCTTGGAAACGGGTTCCCGCTTTGCGCGGGCGAAGCCGTGTTGATCGGCGGCGGCTTGGGAGTCGCGCCGCTTTTGTATCTGGCAAAACGGCTTCGACAGATAGGTGTATACACATGTGTGTATACTGGTTATAATGACGAGACGTTTCTCCAAGCGGAATACGAGGAAGCGGCGGGGGAGCTGCACGCTAAAAACGGCGGCTATATTACCGACATGGTGGATTTTTCGCGCCCCGCGACCTATTATGCGTGCGGGCCGGCGCCTATGCTTCGCGCAGCCGCGCGAAAGGCGCGCGAAGCGGGCGCGCGGCTGTATGTCTCTATGGAAAGCCGCATGGCGTGCGGAACGGGCGCGTGTTTGGGCTGCTCTATTCCCACGGCGGACGGCAACCGTCGCGTGTGCAAGGACGGGCCGGTGTTTGACGCGGCGGCGGTCTTTTTTGAGGATAGGGTATGAAAAACAGGCTGGAAACCACCCTTTGCGGTGTGAAAATGAAAAATCCCGTGATCGCCGCGAGCGGAACCTTCGGCTTTGGCGACGCATATGCGGCATACTTTGACGCCGCGCGCCTTGGCGGGATTGCCGGTAAGGGCTTGACGCTAAACGGCAGCCTTGGCAACAAGGGCGTTCGCGTATGGGAGACGCCCGCGGGCATGCTCAACAGCATAGGCTTGGAAAATCCCGGGGTGCGGCATTTTGCCGAAACGGAATGCCATCGTATGCGCGCGCTGGGAACGGCTGTGATTTGCAATCTCGGCGGGCACAGCGAAGCGGATTATATCGAGGGCGGGCGACTTCTAAACGACGCGGATATGGATATTCTGGAATTGAATATCTCCTGCCCGAATCTCAAGGCGGGCGGTATGGCGTTCGGTATGCGCGCAGAGACGGCCGCGGATATTACCGCGAAGGTCAAGGCTGTGACGCATTTTCCGCTTTTTGTAAAGCTTACGCCCAACGCGGGCGATATCGTATGCGTGGCGCGCGCGTGCGAGGACGCGGGC
This sequence comes from Eubacteriales bacterium, assembly GCA_028701165.1. GTDB lineage: Bacteria > Bacillota > Clostridia > Christensenellales > CAG-138 > JAQVRG01. The sequence goes on from JAQVRG010000272.1 coordinate 1,553, forward strand.
GCGGACGGGCTGAGCCTTGTCAACACCTTTCTTGGTATGGCGGTGGACATTCAACAGCGGCGCGCCGTATTTGACAATGTTTACGCGGGGCTTTCCGGCCCGGCGATACAGCCGATTGCGCTGCGCATGGTGCACCAGGTATGCAAAGCCGTGCGGGTTCCCGTTATGGGGATGGGCGGTATCTGCGACTGGCAAAGCGCGCTCGCGTTTCTTATGGCGGGTGCGTCGGCCGTACAGGTCGGCGCGGCTACGTTTGCCAATCCCATGGCGATGTGCGAAATCATAGAGGGCTTACAGCGTTATTGCGAAAGCGAGGGGTTATCCAATATCGGCGCGATACGCGGTTGTTTGTAATAAAACGTGAAAAGGGAGAAGACGGCCATGACAAAACAGGAGATCATCGATATTCTGAAAGAATGCGAAGCGTTTTTGGAGGGGCATTTTCTGCTTTCCTCCGGGCTGCACAGCGGCGGCTACTGTCAATGCGCGAAGCTGCTGCGTTATCCCGACAAGGCGGCGGCGGTGCTCGCGGAGGTTGCGGCGCAGGTTGAGGACTTGGGCATAACCAAGGTTTGCGGCCCCGCGATGGGCGGGATCATCGTAAGCTACGAGCTTGCGCGTCAGCTCGGCGTGGAAAGCGTCTTTACCGAGCGTAAGGACGGCGTGATGCAGCTTCGGCGCGGCTTTACCGCAGGCAAGGGCGACCGGGTGCTCATCAGCGAGGACGTGGTAACCACGGGCAAATCCACGCTGGAAACCGTGGACGCACTGACGGCCATGGGCGCGGAGGTCGTGGGCGTCGCGTGCATTGCGGATCGCACAAAGGGCGAAAGCGCGCTCAATATGCCCATCTACAGCGCCGTAAAGCTGGACTTTCCCACCTATGCGCCGGAGGATTGCCCGCTTTGTAAAACAGGCGCGCCGCTTGTGAAGCCGGGCAGCCGCGCGGAGTTGAAGGGGTAGGGCGCATTAGGCGCTGCGTTTGTGATGGCGCGCCCCCCTGCGCATTCTATATATTTCCCGAACCCGCGGAGCGTGCGTCGGCGTCGCATTCCAAAAGGCAATAGCCTGTGGCATGCTGCATAGCCGACGCTTTTGCGGTTTCAATCGCAAGATCCAATACCTCCATGTCCGGCAGTATGTTATCGGCGCAAATGATGTTGCCGACGTCCCTTTCTAACTCATAGATGTTTTTTACCAAGATCGCCTGCGGAATCCGTGATTTGATGGGCGTGTGCAGATACGCAAGGAACAGATGCAGCATCGCGTGCGGGGAAGCGCCGTGCTCGCCGAAGAACAGATACAATAGCGCGCGTTTACTGGCGATGGGAAGCTGGGCAGAGAGGGTTTCAAAGGCGCTCTCGATTTTTTCGTCGCTGTCC
>JAQVRG010000273.1 GCA_028701165.1 Eubacteriales bacterium
GAGGCGGTGTGAGCGTTAAGGAGATCGACCCTTCCACCATGCAGTCTAAGCTTGTGCCCGGGCTGTATTTTGCGGGGGAGGTCATCGATGTGGACGCGACGACAGGCGGCTATAATCTGCAAATTGTTTATTCCACCGGCGCGCTTGCCGGACGATCCATACAATAAGCCTTATAGGAGAGAGAAACCATGCCATTTTTGAATATTGCCATCGACGGACCCGCGGGCGCGGGGAAAAGCACGATTGCAAAGGCTGTCGCAAAAGAGCTTGGCATACTATATTTGGATACGGGCGCTATGTATCGCGCGATGGCGCTTTGCGCTTTGCGCGCGGGCGTCGATCCCAACGACGCGGCACGGGTGCTGCCCCTGCTTGAAGTAACGGATATCTTTGCAAAGTGCATAGACGGCGTACAGCATACTTTCCTTAACGGCGAGGACGTGTCCGGTCTTATCCGTACGCCGGAGGTGTCCAAGGGCGCTTCGGATATCGCGGTCATTCCCGCGGTGCGCGTAAAGCTTGCGCAAACGCAGCGAAACATCGCCATGGAAAGCGACGTTGTGATGGATGGGCGGGAAATAGGCTCTTATGTGATTCCACAAACGCCCTATAAATTCTTCGTGACGGCGTCGGTAGAGGAACGCGCGCGGCGAAGGCTTGCGGAATTACGGGAAAAGGGTCAGTATAACGACGTATCACAGGAAGAAATGCAATCCGAAATCGCGGCGCGCGATCATACGGACAGCACGCGGGCGTTTGCGCCGCTCAAAAGGATGCCCGACGCCGTATTGATCGATACGACGGATATGGATATTCCTACGGCGGTTCGCGCCGTACTTTCGCGTATCAAGAGGTAAGGGACATGCTCTATATTTTATTTCGCTATTTGTTGGGGCCGATCATACTCCTATTTTGGCAGCCCATCGTTTTCGGCCGCGAAAATCTGCGCGTCAAGGATAAGGGCATCATCGTATCCAATCATCGCTCCATGGCGGATCCGATTCTTATCGCGCTTTTGTCGCCACGTGTCGTGCATTTTATGGCGAAGCAGGAGATATTCGCTTCTTCTCTTGGCCGCGTCTTTTTCAAGATGCTGTACGCTTTTCCGGTCAACAGAAAGCAGGCGGATCTACAGTCTTTGAAAAATGCGCTTGAAGTGCTGAATCAAGGGAAGGTATTCGGTATTTTTCCGGAGGGAAAACGCGCCGTTACGCATGAGCTGGACGCCTTGGAGCGCGGAACGGCATTTTTAGCCATACGCGCGGGCGCGCCTATCGTACCGGTCTATATCCATCCGGACAGCTATAGGCGCTGGCGGCCTATCGTGATCGTGGGCAAGGCGCTCGATGTGAACCAGATCGTGGCAAGCGCGAAGAAATCCGAGATGGTAGAGGTCGTGACGGATAAGATAGCGGACGCCATATGCGCTTTGCGCGAGGAATTGGATGAAATGCTATGCTGATTCAACAAGCCAAAAATATCGGGTTCTGCTTCGGTGTGCGGCGAGCCGTTGCGCTGGCGGAGGAAGCGGCGAAGGCCGGGGCCGTCTATACGCTGGGCGCGTTGATCCATAATGAAGACGTAATTCATACGCTGGAGCAGAAGGGCATCCACGCGGTGGACGCGCTTGACGCAATACCCAGCGGCGCCACGGTGGTTATCCGTTCTCACGGCGTGGGGGAACGGGTCTATGCGGATTGCGCGGCGCGCGGCTTGACGGTCGTGGACGCCACCTGTCCGTTCGTGTCAAAAATTCATGCGCTGGCAAAGACGTATTCAAAGGCTAACGAAAACATCATTCTCTTTGGGAAGGCGCTGCATCCGGAGGTCGTGGGTATCCTCGGGTGGTGTGGGGAGCGCGCGTATGTGGTGGAAAACGAAGAGGATATCGATAAGCTGCCGCCGATGGAAGCGGCGCATATTCTTGTACAGACGACATTTTCCGCGGAACGCTGTAAAACGCTGCTGCAATATGTGCAAAAAAAAGTAAAAAATGTTCAGTTTGACGATACCATCTGTCATACCACAGCCATACGACAGGCGGAGGCGGAGGAATTGAGCAAAAAGTGCAGCCAAATGATCGTGATTGGCGGAAGAAACAGTTCCAATACACAAAAACTGTATGCTATATGCCAAAAAAACTGTGAACATACCCAAACTATAGCAAAAGTCGATGAACTTTTTCTTGAAAAATTATTTACCGATGATATAATAGGAGTTGTTGCAGGCGCATCGACGCCGGATTGGATAATTATGGAGGTTGTAACTAGAATGAGCGAACTGGAAAAGACGATGGCTGAAAGCCCCGAAGTAGAAGTTTGTGAGGTCGAAACGGAAGCGGCTGCTACCGTCAAAGAACCTGCTGTGGCCGAGGCCGCAGAAACGACTGTTGCCCCTGCTGTGGAACCCGCTGCTGAATCCAGCGATCCTTCGTTTGCGGAAGCATTTGAGAAGACGTTGGTTCGGATTCGCAACGGACAGATCATAACCGGATCTGTCGTGCAGATTGTTGACGGCGAAGTGTGCGTCAACATTGGTTACAAGTCCGATGGGTTTATTCCTCGTAGCGAATTCTCTGCTGATAACGATGTGGATCCCGCTTCGATCGTAAAGGTCGGCGATCCCATCGAGGTCGAGGTTTTGAAGGTGAACGACGGCGAGGGCAACGTGCTGTTGTCTCGCAAGAACGTCGAGAGCAAGAAGATGTGGGGTGACCTTATGCAGGACGAAAACGTGCAGGATAAGGTCTTTGAGGGCGTTGGCAAGGAGGTCGTAAAGGGCGGCTTGATCGCCAATATCGACGGCGTGCGCGCGTTTATCCCCGCCTCTCAGCTTTCCACCAAGTATGTGGAGAACATTGGCGAATACGTCGGTCAGCCCTTGAGCCTGAAGGTGATTGAGGTTGACAAATCCCGCAAACGCATCGTGGCTT
>JAQVRG010000274.1 GCA_028701165.1 Eubacteriales bacterium
CTTTTAAGCTTTCCCGATCGCCCGCAGGCGCAAGCAATTCCATGTATACACTCCCGTGCTGTCTTGATTCAAAAAAACTCGGAGCTATTGCGCCCCGAGTCCCGACCATACAAACCTTATTTCGTCAGCGTTGTCTGTTTCGCGCTTTCAAACGGGCGCTTCACAGGCGCCGCCGCGCCGCCGGAACGGGGCATCTCCCGCAGCTGGCTGATCCTTGTATCCAACGCGTCATAATCCTCGCGCAGCTTATGCAGATCATCCGCCATATTGAGTGCCGCAAGCAATACGCAATTCCCGGTGCTCAGCGCCGGATATTGGTATTGGATCTCCTCGATCTTCTTATTTACGAATTTGGCCAACTCCTTGATGTACGCTTCGCTGTCGTCGCAGGTGATCTTGAATTCCTGACCGCCCAAATTCACAATCGTGCGCGTTTTTTCCATGTTATTCACCCCATACAGTCAGCATATATTGTACTCCAACAGTTGAAATTATACTACAAATTGTATACGACTGCAAGTATGTACCATTATTTTTAGCGCTTTTTCTACAAATTTGGAAGGAAAAGGCGCGGATATGCCTCCGCGCCCCAAAGCATACGCGAATAACCGTTATTGAATGATGAAATTCACGCTCGTATCGCCCTTTTCATCCGCACCGAATTCGTAATCCTTGCCGGGAAGTATGGCGTTGAGAAGAATGCCCGTGATCGCGCCCACGGCCAAGCCGGAAAGACCGATGGTCAGGCTGCCGACGGTAAAGCTGATGTTGCCCGCCGTACTAAAGGCAATGCCGATAGAAAGCACCATGATGATCGCCGCAATGATGACGTTGCGGGAATTGGTAAAGTCTACCTTATTCTCCACCACATTGCGCACGCCCACGGCGGAAATCATGCCGTAGAGCACCAGCGAAACGCCGCCCATGGTAGCGCCCGGCATGGCGCTGATCAGCGCGGAGAATTTCGGGCAGAACGCGAGAAGGATCGCAAAATACGCGGCGATGCGGATCACGCGGGGATCGTAGACGCGGGAGAGCGCAAGCACGCCCGTGTTCTCGCCGTATGTTGTGTTGGCGGGCGCGCCGAAGAGCGACGCTACGGTGGTGGCGATACCGTCGCCCAAGAGTGTGCGATGCAGGCCGGGGTCACTTAGATAGTTGCGCTCACAGATGGAACTGATCGCGCAAACGTCGCCGATATGCTCTACCATCGTAGCAAGCGCGATGGGTACGATGGTAACGATGGAAGTTATGACCAACCCGCCGTCCGCCTTGCCGATCAGCGAAACCACCGTGTTATTCCAATGCACGGGCAGGCCGATCCAAGCAGCCTGCTTGACCGCGGAAAAATCAACGTTGCCCGTAAACGCGGCAATCGCATAGGAAGCGATCACGCCAAGGAGTATGGGAATGATCTTGATCATGCCTTTGCCCCATACGTTGCAGACGATGATGGTGACGATAGCGACAAGCGCGATCCACCAGTTGGACGAGCAGCTATCCACCGCGGTCTTAGAAAGCGTAAGGCCGATGCAGATGATGATGGGGCCCGTCACGATGGGCGGGAAGTAGCGCATGACCTTTTTCGGCCCAAAGGCCTTAAAAAGCCCCGCGAGAATTGCATACAATATGCCCGTCATGGCTACGCCCAAGCAGGCGTAAGGCAAAAGCTCCGGCTCGCCGTTTGGCGCGATCGCCCAATAGCCCGCCAGAAATGCAAAGGAGGAGCCGAGGAATGCGGGCACCTTACCCTTTGCAAACAGGTGGAAGATCAGCGTCCCTATGCCCGCGAAAAGCAGCGTAGCCGAAACGCTAAGTCCTGTGAGCGCCGGAACCAGCACCGTCGCGCCAAACATGGCGAAAAGATGCTGAAAGCCCAGCACCAGCATGCGAGGCACGCCGAGCTCGCGCGCGTTATAAATGGGTTCCTTGCCGATTTGTCCGTCTTTCATGATGACCTCCTGCTAAATCTGTATTTTTGAAACGATCTAAAAAAATACCCCCTCCGAAAACGGAAGAGGTATCTATATCACAGCCGGATCGACGCTTTTGCATTTTTTAAAAGTTCCCCGCATTGCCTTAACGCCTTTCTCCTTTGATTTACACTTTTGCTACTTTACCACAAGCCATAGTGCTTGTAAAGGGGTTTTTTACGCTATTTTGTTATTTTTTCTCCGCCATATCCTGCTCGTCCTGCACGGTAACGCAAAGCGTCTGCGGTTCTGCCGTTTCGTCGGCGTACGCGCGAAGCCGGAATCCTTCTATGGTTTTATCCTGCCGCTTTCGCGTTTCCACCGTAAGGATAGCATAATAGGTAAGATCATAGATATCCGCGTCCGAAAGCCTCCCCGCCGGATCCATGGCGCGAATCAGTACGGGTATGCTCTCGGAGAGCCAAGCACGCTGCGCCTCAAAGTATTCCTTACGCTTTGCATACAGGCGGTTTTCCAGTATGGGAGCATCCGCCGCAGGCGCATCGGGCAGGATGGGCAGCTGTGTGTCAAGCGTCATGGTCTTGACGACATACCCCTCCATTGCAAGCCGCACCGTAATATCCGGCAGATCGCCGTCATGCAGCGTATAGCCGCCCGGGGCTTGCTTGGTGTAGGGCAAGGCTTCTATCGCTTCCTCAAAAGCGCCCACATACGCGGCTGCGGGCAAGGGCGTTGAAACAGGCGGTTGTGCCGCCGCTTCTTTTCCAAAGCCGGAGCTGCCGAAGAAATAGACCGCGCAGCAGGCAAGGATCGTCACGATCGTGATGACCGCGGCGCCGGTAAGCTTTGCGCGTTCCTCCTTCTCCGCTTTCACTTATCGTCCTCCCGCAAAAGACAATCGAGCCACGCATCCATTTTTTCAGGCGGCACGTCGCAGCCGGAAAGCGTCAAGGCGCGCTTGAAATAAGCGGGCAGAGGCGCGCGAAAGAC
>JAQVRG010000275.1 GCA_028701165.1 Eubacteriales bacterium
ATATTTCCTCGACCGCCGTGCGGCAGGCTGTGGAAGACGCCCTGCCCGTAGGGCAATGGATACCGCCGCGCGTGGAAGCTCTCATTTATGAGGAGGGCTTTTATCTGCCCGAGGATTTTCAAAGCAAACAGCGTAAGCTGCGCGCGGCGCTCAAGGAAAAGCGCTACAGGCATACGATGGGAACGGTGCGCTGCGCGATCGAGCTGTCGGCGCGTTATGGCGCGGATGGGAAAAAGGCGCGCCTCGCGGCGCTGCTGCATGACTGCGCGAAGTTCGACGTGCCGGAACAAATACGGCTGTGCGAGCGGTATGGTATTGACGTGAAGGAACTCTTAGCCATTTCGCCCGCGATCATTCACGGGCCGCTCGGCGCGGCGATCGCGCGGGCGGAATACGGCGTAGAGGATGAAGCGGTGCTTTCCGCGATCTATTGGCACACGCTTTGCAGGGAGAATATGACTAAGCTTGAAAAGATCATCTATCTTGCGGACAAGATAGAGCCCAACCGGGATTACGAAGGTGTGGAGACGATACGCGCGGCGGCGGATCGCGGCTTGGATCGCGGCGTGCTTGCCTGCATGGATCGAAGCATCGATTATGTGCACGCGTCGGATAAGGCGCTGCATCCCAACGTACTGCGGGCGAGAACTTTTATCCGAGAGCATTTAAAAAAGGAGGAGGAGAATTGAAACTGGAAAATCAAGAACAGGCAATGGCGATCTGCGAGGTGCTGTATAACAAAAAAGCGCAGGATATTCAAGCGATCTATGTGGCCGATAAGACGATTATCGCGTCATGGTTCGTCATCTGCAGCGGGATGTCGGTCACACAGGTCAAAGCGCTCAGCGAGGAGCTGGAGCATAAAGCGCCCGAACTCGGGCTGGAGCTGCGCCGTATGGAGGGGTATGCGGAGGGTCGCTGGATCGTGCAGGATTACGCGGCGTACCTTGTGCACATTTTCTATCCTGAGGAGCGCGCCTATTATAACATGGAGAGACTTTGGGCGGATGATCCCGAGCAATGTAACGATTATTCGGCTTTGCGTGATAAAGAAGAAGGCTGATCCCATAGCGGGATCAGTCTGCTTCTTTTGAAAGGGAAGGGAAGCATTTGAAATTGTCTTTGTTATAGCGCCAAATCTACGTGCTGGATGGTGCCCGCCGTACCGTTTTCCTTAAGGAAAACGCCGGTTCTGCGCAGTTGGCCGTTCGTTTGGTTCGCATCGCTTTTTAAACCGTATTCGGTGGATACGCTGCCGAGGAAAATCGCGCCTATCCCCTTTTCGCCCAACGCGACCAGCCTGCTGTTGCCCGCGTCGTCCTTCATCCAAATGCGGAGTTTGTCATAAATGGGATCGTTTTCGTCGATCCAGTCGTTGCCGTCGCTGTCATAATTGGCAAGGTCGGCGAAGCCGTCCCCCGATTTTGTGCCGAAAAGCTCGTTGCCGTCGTTCACCACGCCGTCGCCGTTTTTATCGAGCGCCAAGAAACCGCTGCCCTTAAGCAGGGTGGAAACCTGATCGCTCTTTCCGTCCGCGTCAAGGTCGAAGCTGAACTTGGCGTTGGAAAGCCCCGCGCTGGCCGCGTCAAAGTTGACGACCAGCGGATCGCAAAGATTGGCGTTGCCAAAGTTAAGGGAAAAACGGTTGGCTTGGGCAAAGCTGCGCGACATGGAGAGATCCACGGAGAAATTGATCTCCCGGCCATCCGCCGTTTTGACATGCCCTTGCGAAGCGAAGCTGACCTGCTCCGTCTCCTCATAATATTCCTGCGATTCGATCGACATACCCCACGAACCGCCGCTGGGCGCTTGCTGGAAGGTCATGGCGTGGGCGCCGCCCGAGGTTATGCCATGGCTTATGCCGCTGAACAAGCGGAAGCTTTTGCCGGTGAGCGATTCGATGATTTTTTGGAGCAGCATCAGAAGCGTATAGTCTTTACTGTCCCGGCTAAAGTCGAATGCGGAATCCAATTTGGAAAAGCGAATGGATTGCGGCGTGCCCTCGTTTCCTCGATTTGAGAGATCGACGATGACGCCCTCCTCCTTATCATCAGGCGAAGCCTCTTTTTCGGCGGCTTCAAGGTTTTGCGTATTTGCGTTGCCGTCCAAAGCGGCGGGGCGTTCCCCGATCCAAGAGGCGATGCTCTGTTTTTTTGCGTAGGTCTCCGTACGGACGGAAGCGGACGCAAGCTGTACCGATGCACTGTCGATTTTCATAGTTGGCCTCCTTGCCAAGCCGTGTGATAGCGGCGTTTGTGATGACCCGCGACTTCCCTTCGCGGGCGATGGTATCCTCTGCTTTTCATATCGCAAAATTCATTATATAATTAAGGAAAGAAAGCCAAATAGAGTTTATTATTTATTTACAAATGAAGATATTATGCCTTTTTCGCTAACAAATGCAAAAAGTCTGACGATAAACGATATAAGGTGTTTCGTGCAAAGCCGACAGTAGCGAACACAGAGGGGGATTGGGATGAAAAAAGGGTGTATTCGCTTGATGGCGCTGCTGCTGGGATGGGGGATGTTCAGCGCTTGCAGCAACATCGCCGCGCCGCAGCCGCCCCAGCTTCCGGGGACGATCGCAACGCCGGCGGCTGCTTCGCCCAAGCCCGTTGCGGAGATTGCGGATACGCAGCCGGCTGTAGAAAGGGGAGGAGCACAAACGCCGGAGAAGCCGGCGGCTTCCGGCGAGGTAACGGGCAAGGTCGTGCTGGTAGGGGAAAACGATATCATCCTAAACCTTGACGGCGGCGGTACCTATGTGTTTATGCTTACCCATATCTACAATGTGGACGCCAAGCCCGGCGACATTGTGAAGGTCGTCTATAGCGGCGAATTATCGGATTCGCCGGAGGCGCTGGAAATTGCGGTGCAGTCCTCCGAAAAGCCGGAGGAAATGATCAACGGCGTCA
>JAQVRG010000276.1 GCA_028701165.1 Eubacteriales bacterium
GTCCCTCCGGCGCAATCGTGACGCCGCTTTCGCGATACCGGCTTCCCATCCAGCGAAGGTCGTCGAAGCCATCCGCGCGCTGCACCGCGCGTGGCGCGCCGACGGGGAAATCTGCGGCCATCATCGCGAGTATATCCTCGTAGCCACTGTACGCGCCCTGCGCGTTCCAGTGGTGGTCTGTGCGGTACATCTGCGCGCAGAAATCACGAAAATCCGAGAAGCTCTTGGCGGAAAAGGAGATGGAGGGATCGAGAAGACTCGAAAGCAGCGCGCTGTAGGAAAAGCTGTGCAGCCCCTCCGTCGCGTCAAACCATGGAAGATCCTCCGCGCGCGTGCAATAGTAAACGTAGCATTTCGCTTCGGGATGGGCGGAAGCAAAGGCGTTGATCTCCTCCGCCTTTTTTTTGTAGGCGGCGACGGTCTCCTCGTTTTTCACATAGGGCATGCTGCTTAGCCAGTAGGTTCCGTACATGCGGTAGACCTCGCCAAAGGGTACAAGCCCCGCGGCGGGGGAAAGGCCGCGCAGCTGGTTTTCGGTGGTGTTGGATAGGGTTTTTACGCCCGCCTTACAGTCCGTGGTAAGGGCGATGGCTTGATCGTGCAGCACAAACTGATCCTTGAGCGCCTGCTCGAAATCCGTTTGCAGCGTACCTTCTATGTAGCGGGAGAGCGAAAGGCTGGGAAACGAGGCAAGCTCCTGCGTGCCGGTATGCGTGCGTGGTTCTACGACAAAGTACGCGCCCGCTGCAATAGCAAGCACGAGAAGAACAAGCGATATGAAAACACAGGCTGGCGCTCTCTTCATCCAATCAGCCTCCGTACACTTCAAATATGCTGCGCTGCCCCGTCATGAGCATAACGCCTATGTCGTATTCCTCTAGGATCGCATCGATGTCCTCGGTGCGCCACTGGTTTGTATCCAAAAAGATCGTCGTGTTGAAATGCGAGGCGATCAGCTTGCGCGAGGGTCGTCCCTGCGAATCCGAGCACATGAGGAGATTGGGTTTGTCGGGCTGGTCGAATTCGAAGCGAACGATCCCCGTTTGCCCGCCGTAATAGGAGAATTGGTGGCCGGCGTTGGGCGCGCGGTTGATCTGCCCCGCCTCGTACTCCTCCTCCAGCCCCAGCACCATCTTCACGTCGTCCACATAGGACGTATAGTCGCCAAGGTCGTACTTATAGGTGCGGAAAACGTCCATTTGCTCCGGCTGCATGGCGTTCATATAGGCAATGGCCGCGTCCCGGTCATTCTCGTAGAAGATCAGATCGCCCACGATGCGAAGATCGTCAAAATCCAGCTCCTTTACAGGCTCCTTGCGGGGAGAAAGCTGCATGTCCGCGGACAGCATATCGTAAATATCGCCGTAAACGCGGTCTGTTCCCTTATGGTTGATATGAAAATCTGTTTTGTAGCCGGTATCCTTGTAATCCGCAAAGTCGCGAATCTCGAACTTATCAAAGGCGACGCCGGCGTCCGCGATCAGATTTTGATAGAAGGACGCGTAATCATAAACCGCGATGTCCTCCTTCTCGCGATACCAGTCGCAGTCGATGGAGCGGGTGATATAGTAGGCGTAATACTTTACGTCCGGATGCTTTTTTACGATGCCCAGCCACTTGTCCGCGCCGGCGGTCATGGCGGTGAGTATATCCCGGCTGTGGACGGCGGGGTAGAGGGTAAGATAATCGGTGTCGTCCATGCGATAGAGCGTGCTGCCGCCGATCTCCACGGGCACAAGCGTGAGCGATTCGCCGGAGGTCTCCGCCGGGGCGGCTTCTTCCGAAGCGGACGCGGAAGGCGTTTCGCGCCCGTAGGCGGCAAGCGTCTCCGTTTGCGGCTGTGTTGTGGGCGAAGGCGTGGCGGCGGGCAGCATCGCTGGCGCGATGTAGGCTTCCGTAACGTTGCCGGATGGCGCTAAGGTCACGTCCACAGGCACCACGGCGGGGACGCACGCGGCGCAAAGCAGGCACAAAAGCACCAGCATCAGAAGGATATACGCATATTTGCGAAACGACGTCAGCATAAGCCGGACTCCACGATATAAGCGGCGGAAAACTCCGCCGTGAATTTGTTATCCGCATCAAGAAGCGTGCGGAAGGCGGAAAGCTCCACAAGCAGCGCGCCGTCCTCGGCGAGCATGGCGGGCGCTTCCAGCGCTACCGTTTTTCCGTTGACGGAGGCGGTATCGTCCCCCGCCGTGAGGAGAATGGTGTTCCCGCGCGACGCGTCCTCCATGGTCAGCGTATCGCCCGCCATGGTGCACGCAATGCTCCGGCTGAACGCGCCAACGATCTCCGCGATGGGAACCATCACCACGCCGTTTTCCAGCCGACACGGCGTTGAAAGCGGCAGCCGATTGCCGTTTAGATACAGCTTCACCGCGTCCGCAGCAGCATTTTCCGCGGGCGGCGCGTCCGCAGCAGCGGTTGCAGAAGGCGTGGCGGCGGGCGGCGCCGTGGGCGCCCATGTAGGAAAGGTGCTCTGCGTCGCGGGCTGTATCGGCCCGGGCGCGGGCAGCGCCGCGGGCGCTTGGCAGGCGGCAAGGCTTAAACAAAAGAAAGCGGAAAGAAGGACGCAAGCGATTCTTTTCACGAAAAACCTCCTATCTGCACACAGTAACAAAATATATATTCAATATACCATATCCGCAAGCAAAAAAACAGACATAATCTTTTTTGTTGTATTTTTTCGCCGTGACGCCATAATTCCATGTTTGGTGTGCTGTACCGGTTGGGGAAGTCCCCCCCCCACAGGGGCGGAAGAGGTTTTCCACGCAAAAAAGGAGCCTTGCGGCTCCTTTATGTGCCTAGGGAGTTCGGTTTTCTACTTACGCGTTCTTCTTGGAAGCAACAGCGGCGCCAATGGCCAGAGCGAGCATTGCGAAGCCAGCAAAGGCTACGCTGCCGGT
>JAQVRG010000277.1 GCA_028701165.1 Eubacteriales bacterium
GGGCTTTAAGCTCCCGTTTTAAGGACCGATAACGGGTTTCCGTTTTCGATAAATACAAAAGAAGCAAACAATAAACGGAGGAAAAAACAAAATGCTTAAGATCAGACTGCGCCGCATGGGCGCCAAGAAGGCTCCTTTCTATCGTATCGTGGTCGCGGATTCCCGCGCGCCCCGCGGCGGCGCTTTTGTCGAGGAGATCGGCTTCTACAATCCCCTTTCCAATCCTGTTGAGATCAATGTGGATAACGAAAAGGCCGCCGCTTGGATGAAGAATGGCGCACAGCCCACGGATACCGTACGCGCGCTGCTCAAAAAGTCCGGCGCGATCCAATAACCGGTGATGGCAATGGTTGAATTGGTCAAATACATTGCCGTTAATCTGGTGGACAACCCCGACGCCGTGCAGGTAACGTCCCGCGAGGGCGACCGCGCCACCATCGTCGAGCTGTCTGTCGCGCCCGAGGATATGGGTAAGGTGATCGGCAAGCAGGGACGTATCGCCAAGGCCATCCGCACGGTGGTCAAGGCCGCGTCCATCAAGGAGAATAAGAAGTACATCGTCGAGATACTCGAAGAGGATGAGCGTCAGGCCCGGGAGAAGGAGAGCGACTGAGGTGGATTATTTCCGCATCGGCCAAATTCTGCGTCCCCATGGCGTGACGGGCAATGTAAAGCTATTGCCGCTAACGGATGATGTCAAACGCTTTCGCGCCCTGTCCGAAGCCTATTTGGAACAGGGCTCGGCGTATATGCCCGTGACGGTAACGCAGGTGAGCGTGCAGCCCGACGCGGTGTTTTTGCATATCTCGGGCTGCGACACGCGCGAGGAGGCCGAAAGGCTTAGGGGAACCTATCTGTGCGTGGATCGGGCGCATGCGGCGAAGCCCGCGCAGGGACGGTGGTTCATCAAGGATTTGATCGGCTGTACGGTATCGGATACGGCGGGCGGCGTTTGCGGTGTGTTAACCGACGTGCTGGAGACCGGCGCGAACGACGTTTATCTGATCGAGCGCAAGCCTGCCGGAACGCTGATGATACCGGCGCTTAAAAAGCTCTTGCTCGAGGTGGACGTGGAAAATAAGCGCATCCTCGTGGACGCGGCGGTGCTTGCGGAGGTGGGCTTGTATGAGGATTGACATACTCACGCTTTTTCCGGAGATGTTTGCAAACGTCCTGCACACGAGCATGCTGGGCAGAGCCTGTGAAAACGGCATCTTGGATTTCCGCCTGCACAACATACGCGACTATTCCGTCTCCAAGCACAAAAATACCGACGATTATCCCTTTGGCGGCGGCGCGGGCATGGTGATGATGGCGCAGCCTGTCTACGACTGTCTGGACGCTGTCGATCCATCCCACGAGGCGCTTCGCATCTGCCTCACACCGCGCGGGAGCACACTCACTACGCAAGCGGCGGAGAGCCTGTCCCGTACAGACCGGCTGCTGTTGCTGTGCGGCCATTATGAAGGGATTGACGAGCGCGTGATGCTCGCTATGGATCGGGAGCTTTCCATAGGCGACTATATTCTTACAGGCGGCGAGCTGCCCGCTATGGTGCTGATCGACTGCGTATCCCGCTTTATTCCGGGCGTTTTGGGAAGCGACGAGTCGGCGGGGGATGAATCCTTTTCGGACGGGCTGCTCGAGTACCCGCAGTATACCCGGCCTGCGGAATTTCGCGGCATGGCTGTGCCGGAGGTGCTCTTAAACGGCAACCACGCACTGATCGCGCGCTGGCGGCGGGAGCAGGCTTTGCAAAAGACGCTTGTCGTGCGTCCCGAGCTTATCGAACGGACGGCGCTCGACAAGAAGGATAAAGCCTTCCTCAAGAGCTTGGAAAATACTGAAAATTAGGCATTGCATTCGCTTTTTGGCTGTGTTATAATGCCCTTTGTGACAGCGGATGGTCCACTGCGGGTCAGAGATTTATGCCTGTACGAACGTCCGTGAAGTAAGAGGAGAAAACAAATGTCCAACATCATCAAGGAACTCGAAAAAGAACAGCTCCGCTCGGATCTGCCCAAGCTGGAGATCGGCGACACCGTCCGCGTATTCGTCAAGGTTATTGAAGGTACGCGCGAAAGGCTACAGAACTTTGAAGGCGTCGTCATCAAGATGCAGGGCGGCGGTATCCGCGAAAGCTTCACCGTGCGCCGCGTGTCCTATGGCGTGGGCGTTGAAAGAACGTTCCCGTACCATAGCCCCCGCATCGGCCGCATCGAAGTGGTTCGTCACGGTAAGGTTCGCCGCGCCAAGCTCTATTACCTGCGTGATCGCGTAGGTAAGGCTGCGAAGGTTGTCGAGCGCATCGTGGAAAAGTAAAACAACTGTGAAAAGGGGCATCGGGCGACCGGTGCCCTTTTTTCAAACGGGAGGAAACGGTATTGCTGATCCAATGGTACCCGGGGCATATGGCCAAGGCGCGCCGCATGCTTACGGAAAATTTAAAGCTCATCGACGTGGTGGTGGAGCTTGTGGACGCGCGCGCGCCGCTTGCTACCCGCAATCCCGATTTTGACGAATTGTTTGCGGGCAAGGAGCGTGTGATCCTGCTCAACAAGAGCGATTTGGCCGCGCCGGAAAAAACGAAGGCGTGGATCTCTTATTACCGCGCAAAGCACATTACGGCGATGGAGATCGTATCCACCAACGCAGGCAAAAAGAAGGAGGCTGTAGCGCTGATCGAGCGCGCGGCCGCGCCCGTAGTGGAGCGTTACAGGAAAAAAGTCGTGACCAAAACGGTGCGCGCGATGATCGTGGGCATTCCCAACGTCGGCAAATCCACCTTTATCAACCGCTTGGCGGGCGTGAACCGCGCGCAGGTCGGGGACAAGCCGGGCGTAACCAAGGGAAAGCAGTGGGTAAAGGTATCGGAATATTTAGAGGTTATGGATACGCCGGGTCTTCTG
>JAQVRG010000278.1 GCA_028701165.1 Eubacteriales bacterium
GGTGTTGCCAAACGGGAACACCGCGTTCATGTCGCCGTAGGTAATATCGCCCGGCTCCAAGGATATACGGATGCCGCCGCCGTTTGTAAGCGCCGCGTCCGCATCCGCGACATATCTAAGCGCGTCCGCCGCGAGATTGCCCAAATTGCTCTCCGCCGCGCGCACCGTCTCGCGCTCGCCGTTTAAGGCGACCTCCGTTTTGGCGACGACGGTGTCGAGCATGGGCTGAATTTCCGCCATCTTATCCTCGATCAGCTTGGTAATATCGGCGTCCTTATTATCCGTCGCCAAAAGCTCCGCCGTATACTGATCGCCGTCCACCGTGACCTTGCCGATGGTCGCGCCGTAGCAGCCCGTCTGCACGAGCAGCACATCGCTGCCGTCCTTGTCCTTCACCTTTTCGCCCGCGGAAGAATAGGACAGCACGTTGCCGTCCGCGTCCTTCTCGCCCTCCGTGCCGATCACGGTATGGCTGTGCCCGTCAACGAACACGTTCACACCGCTAAGCTGCGGTATGATATCCGTAGAACGCCAAGGCGCGCTCTCGGGATCGACGCCCAAATGCCCCAGCACAACGACGGTATTCGCGCCCTGCGCCTTCACCTCGTCAATGGCCTCCTGCAAAAGCGCCGCCATGGTATCGGGATTGAATACATACCCCTCCACGTTGAGGGGGTTGGTCTTGGTAGCCGTTTCCGGCGTGCAGATACCCACAACGCCCACGTCGCCGTAGACCTTGCCGGAAGCAAACACAGGCGTGCCATCCTCCTTCGTCAGGTTGCAGGAAAGCACGTCGAAATCCGCGCTGCTGACGAGATCGTTCAGATGCTCTACGCCGTAGTTGAAATCATGGTTGCCGGGCGTCATCGCCGTGTAGCCCACGGCGTTCATGATATCCACAATATCCTGCCCTTGACTGAGGTTGGCGATGGGCAGGCCGTGGAAGGTATCGCCCGCGTCCAGCACGAGCACGGTAGCGCCCTGCTTTTCAAGCGCATCCTTATACGCCTTGACGGACGCGTAGCCAAGATTCGCATCCACGCGGGAGTGCATGTCGTTGGTATGCAAAATCACGGTTTTTCCTGAAAGGTCTTCCTCCGCAAACGCGGGCATGGCGAACGCAAACAGCATCGCAAACGCCAAAATGCTGGCAAACAGCCTTTTCCATTGTTTCATCGGGTGTACCTCCAAGAGAAATGATAGTCTCATTATACCATTTCACAAAGCGGTTGCAACCAAAAAGAACGCCGGCGCTTCAGCGCGGCGTTCTCCGCCTATCGGGAAAGGTCCTTTGCCTTTTTTCGATGGCTACAATTAACAATTGTTCACTACGTTCACGGGCGTTGATAATTGCAAGGGAAGTCTTGGGCGGCAAGGCCTTCCGATTGTTAAGGGGTACGCCCATTAACAATCCCCATTCGGAGTTTTTCGTTAATCTGCAATGATGTGTCCTTATCCCCGTTTGGCCTTGCGAAGCGCGATAGTAACGGGCGTTGCGATAAGCGCCGCCGCCACAGCCTCAAGCGAACCCGCGATCAGCCCCACGCCGCCGATCAAGCCGAGTATGGGCTTAGCGTCCAAGCCCGCCAGAATATAAAAGACCAGCATAAGCCCCAAATACAGCACTGTGTTGGTCAGCGACCCCGCAACGGCCGCCGGCACAATGCCCGCCTTAGTATCCGGGTTCTTCCTCGCGCACAGCCTATAAACAAAGTGCGTGGATATGGGGATCATCAGCCGGGGAACAAGGCACATGACGACCGCCAACAGAGGACTGGCGGCAAAAAGCGCGGACGCAAGCGCCGAGGGCGGCACCAGCGGCGAAAGCCCCGCCATGCTCAATATGCTCGAGAGCGCCATGCACGCGCCAAAGAGCAGACCGCTCTTCACGCCAAAGAGCAGCGTGCCCACGATCACGGGGATACAGAGGATCGTCACGTTAATAAAGCCCAGCGGGATCAAGCCCAGCGGCGTCATGCCCAAGAGCAGCGTGAGCGCGATAAAAAGCCCGTGCAGCACCATATCCTTCGTTTTCATATGCCCCCCAGCCTTTCCATTTATTCCTTGGGGCCTATGCCCAGCGCGTCCATATGATCGCGCATGCCGTCGATGCAGCACTGCATCACGACGTCCGGCTCCACGCCGAGCATCTCAAAGCCCTGCTTGATCACGTCGCGGTTGCACTTTGCGGCAAAGCCCTTGTCCTTAAACTTCTTCTTCAAGCTTTTCAGCTCCATATCCGCGATCCCCGTGGGGCGCATCAAAGCCGTGGTCATCACGATACCCGTAAGCTCGTCCACGGTAAAGAGGCTCTTTTCCATATTGGTTTCGGGCGCGCGCTCTTCTGTGCAAAGGCCGTAGCCGTGGGAGATGATGGAAAGGATATCCGCCTCGTCCACGCCCTCGGGCTCTAAAAGCTCGCGCACATGCTTGCAGTGTTCCTCCGGGTATTTCTCAAAATCCACATCGTGCAGGTAGCCTATCGCCTCCCAATGCGCCTTATCCTCGCCGAAATGCTCCGCCATAGCGCCCATCGCCGCGCTCACAGCCTCCGCATGCGTAAAAAGATGCGCCTCCGTTACATGCTTTTTCAGGATCTCCTTCGCCTTTTCCATCGTCAGCTTTGCCATGTGTCGTATGCTCCTCTCAAATATGTATTCCTATATTGCTCGCGTACGGCAGGCGGCACCAAACGCCCGCCTGTCGCCCACGCGATATGCACAGCCTGCGGCATAACGTCCGTAAGCCCCTGCCGCTCGATATACGCTTTCGCCTCCGGATACCCAAGCCCCGTCAGCCCCGCGAAGGCGGCGCAGGCGGACGGCTCGATAAACAGGTTTTCCGTGATGAAAAGCTCCCGCATATGGTCATACAGCGCGTAATCCTCCACGGTGAATTCACC
>JAQVRG010000019.1 GCA_028701165.1 Eubacteriales bacterium
ATGATCTTGAAGGCATCAAGACCCCCAAAATGGATAAGTTTATCAACGAGATCATCGAAGCTAAGGACACGCCCATCTTCAAGGAGTGCACCGACGTGCTCTGCGCCATGTTCCCCGAGGAGGCCGCCTTTATCAAAGCCACGCCCAGCCGCATTGCCGACGGCGTGACGGTCTCCACCCTGCACGGCTGCCCGCCCAACGAGATCGAGGCCATCACCTCCTATCTTATTGAGGAGAAGCATCTCAACGCCTTCGTCAAGTGCAACCCGACGATTCTGGGTTACGAATGGGCGCGCAAGCGTATGGACGACATGGGCTACGACTATGTGCAGTTCGACGATCACCACTTCAAGGAAGACCTGCAATGGAAGGACGCCGTCCCCATGTTCAAGCGTCTTAAGAAGCTTGCCGAAAGCAAGGGGCTGGAGTTCGGCCTTAAGCTTTCCAACACCTTCCCCGTGGACGTGGCGCACGGGGAACTGCCCAGCGAGGAAATGTATATGTCGGGCCGCGCGGAATACCCGCTGACCGTGGAGATGGCGCGGCGTTTCGCTACGGAGTTCAAGGGCGATCTGCGCATCTCCTATTCCGGCGGCGCGGACCTGTTCAACATCGAGCAGCTCTTCGACGCGGGCATTTGGCCTATCACCATGGCCACCAACATTCTTAAGCCCGGCGGCTACGGCCGCATGGTGCAGCTTGGCGCGCTGTTTGACAGGAAGGATTTCGCCCCCTTTAACGGCGTAGATTATAAGGCGCTTGCGAAGATGAGCGAGGAAGTGCTCGCAAACAAGCATCACCGCAAGCCCGTCAAGCCCCTGCCCAGCCGCAAGATCGAAGAGACAGTGCCGCTGATCGATTGCTTCATGGCGCCCTGCAAGCACGGCTGCCCCATCGGGCAGGATATACCCGAATACATCGAGCTTTGCGGCAAGGGACTCTATCGGGAGGCGTTGGAGCTGATCGTCGAAAAGAACCCGCTGCCCTTCATCACGGGCACCATCTGCGCGCATCACTGCATGGATAAGTGCACCCGTAATTTCTACGAAGAGTCCGTGCGCATCCGCGATACCAAGCTGCTCGCCGCAAAATCCGGCTACGAAGAGCTGATGGCGACGCTTGAAGCGCCCGTTGTCACAGGCCCCAAGGTCGCCGTCATCGGCGGCGGCCCCACGGGTATCGCCGCGGCCTTCTTCGCCGCGCGTCAGGGTATGGACGTTACGGTATTTGAAAAGGAGCCGAAGGCCGGCGGCATCGTGCGCAACGTCATTCCCGGCTTCCGCATCCAAAACGGCGCGATTGACAACGATATCGCACTCGCGCAAAAGATGGGCGCCAAGTTCGTGACCGGCGCGCCCGCGCCCGCGCTTGAGGAGCTTAAGGCGCAGGGCTTTGACTACATCCTCCTCGCGGTCGGCGCGGAGAAGCCCGGGCATCTTGCGATGGACGGCAAGCAGATGAACGTGATCGAATTCTTGAAGCGCGCGAAGTCCGCGCCCGAAACGCTCGACCTTGGCCGCCATGTGGCCGTGATCGGCGGCGGCAACACCGCCATGGACGCGGCGCGCGCGGCAAGCCGCATGGGCGGCGTACATAAGACCACCATCGTCTACCGCCGCACCAAGAAGTACATGCCCGCCGACGCCGAGGAGCTGGAGCTCGCCATCGAGGACGGCGTGGAGTTTGCGGAGCTCGTATCTCCGGTACGGCAGGAAAACGGCAAGCTGTATTGTAAGAAGATGGCGCTGGGCGAACCCGACGCAAGCGGCAGGCGCAAGCCCGTGGAGACCGACGAGATCGTCACCGTGCCCGCGCATACCGTGATCGTGGCGATCGGCGAAAAGCTTGATCCGGCCGTATTCGAAAAATACGGCGTTACCTTGGACGAGAAAGGACGCGCGCCCTTCCGCACCGGCAACGTGTTCGTCGCGGGCGACGCGCTGCGCGGCCCCGCCACCGTTGTGGAGGGCATTGCCGACGCGCGCGCGTTTGTGGACGCGGTCGCGGGCGAATACGCTCTCACCGTTCCCGCCGAAGCCAAGGCCGACTGCGACGACGCGCGCCGCCGCAAGATGAAGCTCGCGTGGGCGGGCAAATGCGAAGCGGACAGATGCTTAAGCTGCAACGCGGTCTGCGAAAACTGCGTATCCGTCTGCCCCAATCGCTGCAACGTATCCATCCGCATGCCGGGCAAGGAAATGCGCCAGATTTTGCATTTGGACTACATCTGCAACGAGTGCGGCAACTGCGCCTCCTTCTGCCCCTACGCAAGCAAGCCTTATAAGGATAAGCTCACCTATTTCCGCAACGAGCGCGACTTTTTCGACAGCACGAACAGCGGCTTTATGGTGCTTGACCCCGCGATCCCCAGCGTGAAGGTGCGTTTGGACGGTCAAGTCGGCGATTACAACCTTTCCATCGCGGAGAACGGTCTGCCCGCGGATATCGAGTGCTTTATCCTGACGGTGATCAACAATTATAAGTATCTTCTGTAAGCCTTTTCAAAGGCGGGTGAGTTGTTTCTTGCCCGCCTCCCCCTTTGTAAGAAACGCCCGTCGCGGCGATAAAATAGAATCCCCGAATATGGAGGACGGTTTCATGGCAACATTCACAGTCAACGGCAAACAGGTCACGGTAGAGAAGAATCAAAAGCTCATACGCTACTTGCGCGACACGCTGCGCCTCACCTCCGTCAAGGACGGCTGCAGCGAGGGCGCGTGCGGCACCTGCACCATACTCATCGACGGCAAAGCTACCAAATGCTGCGTGCAGCAGACAGATAAAATGGAAGGAAAGAACATCCTCACGGTGGAGGGTCTTTCCCCATTTGAAAAGGAAATGTACACCTATGCCTTTGGCGAAGCGGGCGCCGTACAGTGCGGCTTCTGCATCCCCGGCATGGTGATATGCGCCAAGGGGCTGCTTGACGTAAACCCCGATCCCACAGAGGAGGACATCCGCTACGCCATCCGCAACAACATCTGCCGCTGCACGGGCTACGTCAAAATCGTCAAGGCTATCCGCATCGCGGCGGAAATTCAAAAAAGCGGCGTCATACCGCAAGCGGAGAAAGACTGGCGCGTCGGCAAGCGCGTGCACCGCATCGACGTGGAGGAAAAGGTGCAAGGCTACGGCCAGTACCCCGACGACGTATATGTGGAGGGCATGGCCTACGGCAGCGCCGTGCGCACGGCGCACCCAAGGGCGAAGATCCTTGCCGTCCATACAGAGGAAGCGAAAAAGCTCCCCGGCGTGCTGGGCGTTTATACCGCCGAGGATATCCCCGGCAACCGCATCGTAGGGCATTTGTGCAAGGATTGGGACGCGCTCGTCCCCGTGGGCGAGATCACGCGCTATTTGGGCGACGCGATCTGCCTTGTCGCCGCGGAAACGCAGGAAATACTGGAGCAGGCAAAGAAGCTCGTGCAGATCGATTACGAGGTGCTCACTCCCATCCGCTCCCCCTACGAGGCCATGGCAGACGGCGCGCCCAAGCTCCATGAGAACGGCAACCTCTTGGCGCACAAGCATGTGTCGCGCGGCAATGCTGTGGAAGCGATCAAGCACAGCGCCCACACCCTAACGCTCAAGATGCACACCCCCTACACCGAGCACGCGTTTTTGGAGCCGGAGTGCGCGGTTGCCATCCCGGAGGAGGACGGCGTGCTCATCTACACGGCGGATCAGGGCGTTTACGACACGCTGCACGAAACCGCGCCTATGCTGGGGCTCAAGCCGGAGCAGGTGCATGTAGAGAACAAGCTTGTAGGCGGCGGCTTTGGCGGCAAGGAAGATGTAACGGTGCAGCATCACGCCGCGCTGTTGGCCGTGCTGACCCGCAGGCCCGTCAAGGTCAAGCTGACCCGCGCGGAGAGCATCATCATCCATCCGAAGCGCCATCCCATGGATATGGAATTCACGCTGGGCTGCGACGAAAACGGCCTCATCCAAGGCGTAAAGGCAAAGGTGATCGCGGATACCGGCGCGTACGCAAGCCTTGGCGGCCCGGTGCTCGAACGCGCCTGCACGCACGCCTCCGGCCCTTATAATTACCAAAACTTCGAGATCGACGGCTATGCCTATTACACCAACAACCCGCCCGCGGGCGCTTTCCGCGGCTTTGGCGTATCGCAGACATGTCTGGTGATCGAAACCGCCCTCAATCAGATGGCAGACAAGATCGGCATCGATCACTGGGAGATCCGCTACCGCAACGCCATCCGCCCGGGGCAGGAGCTTCCCAACGGGCAGATCGTGGGCGCATGCACGGGGCTTGTCGAGACCCTCGAAGCCGTGAAGGAGCCGTATTTTTCCAATAAGTATACCGGCATCGCGTGCGCCATGAAGAACGCGGGCGTAGGCGTGGGCATTCCGGACACGGGGCGCGTAAAGCTCGTGATCGAAAACGGCAAGGTGCACATCCGCACGGGCGCAAGCTGCATAGGCCAAGGTCTTGGCACGGTGCTCGTGCAGTTCACCGTAGAGGCGACCGGCCTAGACCGGGAACGCATCGTTTACGAGCGCTCCAACACCTTCCAGTCGCCCGATTCCGGCACCACGAGCGGCTCGCGTCAGACCCTCATCACAGGCGAAGCCTGCCGCCGCGCGGCGGTCAAGCTCAAAGCGGATATGGACGCGGGCAAAACGCTCGAAGCGCTTGACGGTACGGAATACTACGCCGAATATCTCGCCAAGACCGATCCCTTGGGCGCCGACGTACCCAATCCCGTCAGTCATGTCGCCTATGGATACGCCACGCAGATCGCCATACTGGACGAGAACGGCATGCTCAAAAAGATGATCGCGGCGCACGACGTCGGCAAAGCCGTCAACCCCACCTCCGTCGAAGGCCAGATCGAGGGCGGCTGCATCATGTCGGCGGGCTTTGCGCTCACCGAGCATTATCCGCTCATCGATTGCCGTCCCACCGCCAAATACGGCACGCTGGGTCTGTTTAGAGCCGCGAACGCGCCCGAGGTGGAGGCCGTCGTTGTCGAGAAGCCCGGCTTGGAGGTAGCCTACGGCGCGATCGGCGTGGGCGAAATCACCAGTATTCCCGGCGCGCCCGCCATACTCGACGCCTATCACAGCTTTGACGGCGTTTGGCGGGACGAACTGCCCCTTAAGAACACCCCCTATTGTAAGAAATAGCTTGCAAACAGGCATTTTCCGTGATATACTCATCGAACCGGAAGGGAGGCGGACACCATGGGCGCTGATATCGCAGCCGTCGCAACGGAGATGAAGTCCGCGCAGATCGCGCAGGCGGCTTCCGTCGCGGTGATGAAGAAAACGATGGATGCACAGGAAACCATCGCTATGGATTTGGTCAACTCGCTGATGAATTTGGATGTGGGCATGCAAACGCCGCAAAAGCTCGACATTCAGATCTAACCGTTCGAACCGTTGTCTCCGCATCCTAAGGATGCGGAGATTTTCTTTACTCTCCCTTTACGGCGGCGCTATTGCAATTTAACGCCGCACCCGGTACAATAGATGCTAGATGTATATGCCCGAATCGGCATCGGCATTTTTTTATGGAGGCGCGACATGATAGAAGCTTTGAATCGTACCATCGACCACACGCTGCTAAAGGCGGACGCGACCACGCCGCAGATCGAAAAAATCTGCGCCGAGGCGTTGACACATCATTTTGCGAGCGTATGCGTCAATTCCTGCTATGTACCCTACGTTGCGGCACGGCTGGCGGGAAGCGACGTGTTGACCTGCTGTGTTGTGGGCTTCCCGCTTGGCGCGATGCTGCCCGAAGCGAAAGCCGCCGAAACGCGGTTAGCCGTGGAGGCTGGCGCGCAGGAGATCGACACCGTCATCAACGTAGGCGCCGCCAAGGAGCAGAATTGGGAGTATGTGCAGCGCGATATCCAGCTTGTGGTGGACGCGGCGCATCCCAAGGCGCATGTGAAGGTCATCATTGAAGCGTGCCTGTTAACGGATGCGGAAAAGGTGGAGGCATGCCTGTGCGCTAAGCGTGCGGGGGCTGATTTTGTTAAGACCAGCACCGGTTTTTCCACCGGCGGCGCCACCGTGGAGGACGTGAAGCTTATGCGCCAGACCGTAGGCCCCACGATGGGCGTCAAGGCGGCCGGCGGCGTACGCACGCCCGAGGACGCGGAAAAGATGATTACAGCGGGCGCTACGCGCCTTGGCACCAGCGCGGGCGTTAAGCTCGTGGGGCAGCAATAAAGGAATCAGAAGGGAATTGGCATGAATATCGTCATCGTTGGCGGCGGCAAGGTCGGCTACGCACTTGCCAGCCAGCTATGCAATGAGGGTCACGACGTAACCGTGATCGACAACAACAGCGAGCGCACAACGCTCATCAACGACTCTTTGGACGTGATTACCTTCTGTGGCAGCGGCGCAAGCTACGTCGTGCAGAAGGACGCCGGCGTAGAGGACGCCGATCTTCTGATCGCCGCCACAGGCGCGGACGAGATCAACATGCTCTGCTGCATGGTGGGCAAAAAGGTGGGCGCAAAGCATACCATCGCGCGTGTGCGCAACCCGGAATACCACCAGCAGATGTTCTTTTTGCGGGAGGAGCTCGGCCTTTCGCTCGTCATCAACCCCGAACAGGCGGCGGCGCAGGAGATTTCCCGCATGCTGCGTTTCCCCTCCGCCATCAAGGTGGAGCCCTTTGCAAAGGGCAAGGTGGAGCTTGTGGAGCTGCGTCTAAAGGAGGACAGCCCCCTCGACGGCGTCATGCTCAAGGACTTGCGCAAAAAGATGCAGATCAACAACGTGCTCATCTGCGCGGTGGAGCGCGACGACGTCGTTACGATCCCTACGGGCAACTTCGCCCTGTGCGCAGGCGACAGGCTTACCCTGATCGCACCCCCGCAGGACGCCGAAGCCTTCTTTAAGTATTTAGGCGCTTATAAACGGCGCATCAAAAACGTGATCATCATTGGCGGCGGCCGCATTTCCTATTATTTAGCAAGGCAGCTCAATGAAGTCGGCATCCACACCAAAATCGTGGAGCGGGATGAGGCGCGCTGCCGCGAGCTTTGCGAGCTCGTGCCCAAGGCAATCATCATTTGCGGCGACGGCGCGGATCAGGATCTTCTCCGGGAGGAGGGCATCATGAGCGCCGACGCGTTTGTCGCGCTGACGGGTTTGGATGAGGAAAACATCATCCTCTCCATGTACGCGCATAAATGCAGCGTGGAAAAGGTCATCACCAAGGTGAGCAAGACCTCCTATATCGATATGCTCAACAGCTCCGCGCTGGAAAGCTTCATCTGCCCCAAGGATATCACCTCCCACCAAATTCTCCAATATGTGCGCGCCATGCAGAACTCCTTCGGTTCAAACGTGGAAACGCTGTACAGGATCGTGGATGAGCGCGTGGAGGCGCTGGAGTTCCACGTGCGGGACAACGCCCGCGTCATCGGCATACCGCTCAAGGATATCCCGCTTAAGGACGGGCTTTTGATCGGCGCGATCATACGCCGCGGCCGCTGCATCATTCCCAGCGGCAACGACACCATTGAGCCTGACGACAGCGTCATCGTCGTAACGACCGACCGCGGACTGTGCGAGCTGGACAGCATCCGCCGGGAGGACTGAGGTAGCGTATGAATCATCGCATGGTTTGGCGGACATTGGCAAGAACGCTGCTGATCGAAGCGGCGCTGATGGTACTGCCCCTTTGCATCGCGCTTTATCACGGGGAAAGCTGGCGAGGCTTCGTTTGCACCATCGTGTTGCTCGTCGCCGCTTTTTTCCTGCTGCAGGGCTTTAAGCCGCGCAACAGCGACATCTACGCCAAGGAAGGCTTCTTGATCGTGGCGCTCAGCTGGATCACGCTCTCCGCCTTCGGCGCGCTGCCCTTCGTGATCGACGGCGCTATTCCCTCCTACATCGACGCGTTTTTCGAGACCGTTTCGGGCTTCACCACCACCGGCGCCACGATCCTCACGGACGTGGAGGCGGTGGGCTACGGTCTGCTATTTTGGCGCAGCTTCATGCATTGGATCGGCGGCATGGGCGTGCTCGTTTTCATGCTGGCAGTGCTGCCGCTCGCGGAGGAACGCTCCATGCACATCATGCGCGCCGAGGTGCCCGGCCCCGTCGTAGGGAAGCTTGTCCCCCGTGTGCGCAACTCCGCCATGATCCTCTATGTCATCTATCTCGTGCTCACCATCGCCGAGATCGTGTTTCTGCTTTGCGGCGGCATGCCCCTGTTTGACGCAGCGGTGCACGCCTTCGGCACAGCGGGCACGGGCGGCTTCAGTTCCCGCAACTTAAGCGTCGGCTATTATAACAGCGCGTATATCGACGTCGTGATCGGCACCTTCATGATCCTCTTTGGCGTCAATTTCAATCTCTATTTCTTCCTGCTGCTCAGGCGCTTCAGCGACGTTGGCAAAAACGAGGAGCTGCGTTGGTATCTTGGCATCATCGGCTTTTCCGTCATTACCATCGCCGTTTGCATACTGCCAACTTACGGTACTTTTCCGCACGCGCTTCGCTACGCCTACTTCCAAGTAGCCTCCATCATCACGACCACGGGCTACAGCACAGCCAATTTTGACCTTTGGCCGGAATACGCCCGCAGTCTGTTGGTGTTCATCATGTTTATCGGCGCCTGCGCGGGCAGCACGGGCGGCGGTATCAAGGTATCGCGCGTAATCATCATCGCAAAATCCAGCGTCAATGAGATCAGGCGGATGCTCAATCCGCGTTCTGTGAATCTGGTAAAGGTGGACGGCAACACGGTTAACAGCGGCACGATCCATGGCACCCTTATCTTCGTGTTGCTGTACTTCATCATATTGCTTCTCTCCGTCCTTGTGGTATCCTTGGACGACTTGGACTTTACCACTTCCGTCACCGGCGTGATCGCGTGCTTTTCCAATATCGGTCCGGGATTAAGCATGGTAGGCCCCATGGGTAATTTTTCCATGTTCTCTCCCTTCTCCAAGGTTCTGCTTTCCTTCGTTATGCTCCTTGGAAGGCTGGAAATCTTCCCAATTTTGACCCTGTTCTCTCCCGCGGCTTGGCGGAGAAACTAAAATATACCCAAAAATACGGGGAAATGCCGTATTTTCCGCTTGCTTTTTATAAGCCTGTTCGATATAATAGTGCCGTTGCGTTAGGCAATGCAGCAGGAAAGCGCTTACTCGCTTTCCGCCCAGCAATTTTATGGAGGAATCAACATGAAGGAAAATATCCATCCCGAGTTTGGCGAGTGCGTCGTGCGCTGTGCCTGCGGCGAGACGTTTTTGAGCGGCTCCACCAAGGGCGAGCTCACCGTCGAAATCTGCTCCAAGTGCCATCCCTTCTTCACCGGCCGTCAGAAGCTGGTGGATACCGGCGGACGCGTGGATCGCTTCAAGAAGCGTTACAACATGGACTAACCAAGAAAGAGCCGCAAGGCTCTTTTTGCTTATAGAAAACCCTTACGCGCAAGGCATGCCGAAGCTGACGCGCCTGTCGTCAGACTCGATTTGGATTCATAGGATGCGGCTCTTTGACAATCCCCCTAAGGATTTTTGGATTCTTCGCCTCTGCATTTACAGTATATTTGCCTTTTCTTCTTAAGTGCGCCGTGGAAATGCCGATGTAAGTAGCAGGAAGCAACGAATTGTTTTACAGGAGGTATTACAATGGATATTCAAGCGATCGGTACCGTGCAGGCAACGAGTGCCTCTGTATCGGTAGAAACGCTGCAATACGCAAGCGTGTCCCAAACGAAAACTGCCGCCGTGGATACCGAGCCCGCCGCGGTTTACAGCAAAAGCGAAAAGATCGACACCGGCGCCTATACCAATAAGGGCAAGCGGGCGCAGGCTGTCGCGGAGGCCTTAAAGGCCGCTGAGGAGCAGCGCATCGCAACGCTGACGAACACCATCTCCATGCTTTTCCAGAAGCAGAGCGTATTTGGCGCAAAAGCAAAAAGCAAGGTAGAATTCTCTTATGAATTTCTTTCCAAGCTCAACGTAGACGTCATGACCGCCGATCAAGCGTCCGCCGCCATCGCCGACGACGGCGAATGGGGTGTGAACGCTGTCGCTACGCGCATTATGGATATGGCGATCGCCCTCTCCGGCGGCGATACGGAAAAAGCGTCTATGCTCAAGAGCGCCATGCTCAAGGGCTTTGATCAAGCCGGCGCGGCGTTTGGCAGCAAGCTGCCCGACATCACGCAGCGCACCAAGGACGAGCTGTTGACACGCTTTGACTATTGGGAGAAAAACGGCTCCATGGACGGTTATCAAATGGGCGCGAACGCTACGGAGGCATAACGGCTGCGCATAATAAAAGGACTGCTCTGCATACCGCAGCGCAGTCCTTTTTCATTGCCGCAAAGGATTACTTAAAACTCTTACCCGTAGAATAGCCGTCCTTCTCATACGCGCCCATATAGTTTTTGAGAAGCTTGATGAATTCCTCGTTGCTCTCTGTTTTATCCATCATGCTGATCACCTGCTCGGTAACGTCCGCGTTATTGCCGCCGGACATGACCCGGCGCATGGCGAACACCGCCTCGCGCTCCTCATTGGTCAAAAGCAGCTCCTCGCGGCGCGTGCCCGACTTATAGATGTCGATAGCCGGGAAAATGCGCTTTTCGCTCATCTTGCGATCCAAATGGATCTCCATATTGCCCGTGCCCTTGAATTCCTCGTACACGATATCGTCCATGCGGCTGCCGGTGTCGATCAGCGCCGTGGCGATAATGGTCAAGCTTCCGCCGTTTTCAATATTACGCGCGGCGCCAAAGAAACGCTTGGGCTTATGCAGCGCGCCCGGATCCATACCGCCTGAAAGCGTTTTGCCCGTAGCGGGGATGGTCAGGTTATAGGCGCGCGCCAAACGCGTGATGGAATCCATCAGCACCACGACGTCCTTTCCCTGCTCCACAAGGCGCATGGCGCGCTCCTGCGTCATTTCCGCCACGCGCGCGTGATGCTCGGGCAGCTCGTCGAAAGTGGAAAAGAGAACCTCGCCCTTGATGGAGCGCTGCATATCCGTAACCTCTTCCGGGCGTTCGTCGATGAGCAGCACGATCAGGTGTACATCCGGATAGTTCGTGGCGATGCCGTTGGCTATGTTTTTAAGCAGCGTCGTTTTGCCGCTCTTGGGCTGGCTTACGATCATGCCGCGCTGTCCCTTGCCGATGGGCGCAATCAGATCGATCAAGCGGATCGCAAGGTTTTGATCCCTGCCCAAGCCCTTGGATTCGAGCGTTAGACGCTCCTCGGGATAGATGGGCACAAGCGCTTCAAAAGGCTTGCGGTTCGCTACCTTCTCAGGCTCCTCGCCGTTGATGGCGGTAATATAGAGCAGCGCCAAAAAACGCTCTCCCTCTTTGCTCGGACGCGTCTTGCCCGTGACCAAATCGCCCGTGCGCAAGCCAAAGCGGCGAATCTGCGCGATGGAAACATACACGTCGTGATTGCCGGGAAGATAGTTCTCGCTGCGCAAAAAACCGTATCCGTCCGGCAGCACCTCCAATACGCCCTCGCATTCGCCGCAGGCGCCTGTTTCCAGCATTTCGGGCACGGCCGGATTGCTGGTACCGTATTCCTTATTATAATAGCCCTCCGCGCGGGGGCGGCGCTCCGTCTCCTCACCCTCAAAACCGCCCTGCGGCA